>DUZK01000144.1 GCA_013349495.1 Deltaproteobacteria bacterium | reverse complement strand
GATTTTTTGATGTAATTCCTTCAACATTCCTAAAAAGAGGCTTTGCGAATGAAGAAAGCAATCAAAGCTATTTTTTTTGTTACAACTATCTTCCTGAAGTCAGTAAAACGTCGGCCTTGACGAAAATGCTTTATTTCAATGCGTAATGATCATCACATCTATCGCGACCCTGAATATTCCTGAGATCAGCACATCCAGTCATAACGCTTTGAAAATTTATGGCGTGTAGGAGAAGGCTGTCTAAAATCTGCCGGAGCCCTTCGTAACAGGTGAAACAGCCCAAAATCGCATTGTTCAACCGGAAGATTGGCCAACCCGATACTGTTAAATTCAACATATCCCTTATCGCCTTATCCCCCATGAGCTTAGACGGCATTCAATATTGGGTCGGGTAATTTTTTAAATTATAGGCATCCTGGTAAAGTCGATATATGATCACAATGTCCTTGATTGAATCGCCATTATCAATACGCCCCTTAATTTGATTAACAATATATTCATAAAGGATGTATGGGTTGTCATGTAAGATAATTTGGGGTTTGGGGCCGTCCTGAAACTTTTGAACCGGGCCCCATTAGATTCACCAATTTGTTTGGGTCGATTCGAAGTGTTAAAGCCCAGGTGGCAAAAGTATGCCGCATGGTATAAGGAACCTTTTCAGCTATGATGGTTTTCATGATAGCGCCTCCTTTATGAATCTTTCTGAATGAAAACGTGATTGAAACCGCTTTTAGGGAATCATCAGTCCACCGTCGATGACGACCACCGCACCGGTCATATAGGCGGAGAGGTCCGAACACAAAAACGCCACCAGTGGTGCGATTTCATCAGGCTCTCCCAACCTGCGCTGTGGGATGGCTTTCACGTAACGGGAAAGCTTTTGCTCGTCTTCGCGTAAATCTTTGATCATATCCGTGTGAATCCAGCCGGGCGCTACAGCGTTTACCCTAATGTTGTAACGCGCCCATTCAATTGCCATGGCTTTTGTGAAGTGAGCAACGGCCGCTTTGCTGGCATTGTAAATCGACTGATCGGGACCGGCCACAAAGGCCCCCACCGAGGCCATGTTCACCACCCGTCCATATTCTTGGGCGATAAAGTGCTTTCCCACAGCCTTTGTGAACAGGAACATACTTTTCACATTCGTATCCATGAGCCGGTCATATTCTTCTTCGCTCGTATTCATGAGCGGTTTGTTCAACCTTGTTCCGGCATTGTTGATCAGCAAATGCAGTCCGCCCATTTCCCGGATGGTTCTGTCCACCACCCCGTTTACTGCCTTTGCATCTGTGGCATCCGCAGGGACCATCAGGACCGAACGGCCTTTGGCTCGAACTTTTTCTGCTGTTTTCTCTAACTGGCTCTCCGTCCTGGCCGTTACACAAACGTTGGCACCTGCCTCTGCCAGCGATGCAGCAACGGCCCTTCCGATTCCCCGTCCGCCACCGGTAACCAGTGCAATTTTGCCCTCTAAATTTATCTCGATAGCCATATTCTGCACTCTCCTCACTCCGCCAGTTAAGATAAAAGCAGAGTCTGAAAATTATATCTTTGTGGGCCCAAGTGTTCTTTAATTGATCTTAGACTTAACGATATTCTTGATTGCATCAACCACTTCAGGATTTGCCAATGTCGTTGTATCTCCCACGTCGCTGGCATTGATCTTTCCCCCCACGAACCACTTTCAGCACGGTGCGTCACTGGTATCAAGGATCGTATGCCAGTACTCGTACCAGTCGAGAAGATCGGCACATTCCTTGAAAAAATTGGGGAAATTGTCGAGGCTGAACCGATTGTAGATAGCCGGATCGGTCATGTTTGCCTGAACAATGAATTCTGAAGAAGGATGGTAATAATCTTCCTCCCTCCAATGAACGGCAATCTCGGCTTCCGAGGTCTCTGTTTTTTCTATCTGTGCCATGGTTTTACCTCCTTTAAAATTGCAATTTTCAATCTTTTCTTATGAGGGGGGGCGCCGGCAGTAGACCGCTTTTCGCAAAGCGCACCGGTCCTCAACTTCCATCAGGTTCCCATGGGCCGTATACGCTCTGCCCATGCAGCCCCCGAGGCAGTGGTCTTTACCGGGACAGTCTCGGCAAAATTTCAGCTCTGCCTGTCGACGTTTACCGATTTGCGGTAACTCGGCCCATAGAGGCAGAGATTCGATGATCAACTGGCCAAGGGATCGATTGTGGACGGCTTTCACAGCGTATTTCTCAGCCGGCATCATCACGCAGGGATACATCCATCTGTTGGCGTCTATAAACAGATTTTTAATGCAGGTGCAGACATTGGCGTTCGGTAAAGACATCCCATTGTGCCATTCGATGGCGGCGATGTTCCCCCTCCTGTGATAGAGGCTTTTAAACCGGTCGTCTTTATGATACCGGGTGATGAGATCCAGGTACTGAGAGGGAACGGGCAGGGCGATCCGATCGCTTCGGGTCGCTCGCCCCCCTTTAAGGAGCGTGCCACTTACAAGCCTGCTGATACCGAGCCGATCGACCATTTCGAGAAGGGCTGGCAGGTCTTCAAAATTATGAAACATTTCGGTAAATGCGATCCGTGTCCGTTCTCCTAATCCGGCCTCTGCAAGCAGTCGAATCCCCATGATGGAAAGTTCATAAGTCCCCGGACCGCGGACATAATCATGGGTTTCATTACTGGCCCCGTCCAGGCTGACTTGAACGAAAAGTTTGTCCATTGGTAATTCGAGCAGTGCACTGACTCGACCGGGTGTCAGAAGGGTGGCATTGGTCTGAAGGCAAACCTCCTGAAAATCCGCATGCCTGCAGCAAGATGTGAGAAGCTGATACCAGTCCGGATGACAGAACGGTTCACCGCCGGCGATAGATATTTGCTTTCCACCCAAATCGGCAAACTCGTTGATCCGTTTCAGAAGGATCTCTGTTGGCACCGGCTCCACTTCGGTATGTGACTGACAGTCCAGCAAACAATGTCGGCAGTGCAAATTACAGCCACTTGTGACAAGCAGAGTCAGCGCTTCCGGCGGATTCAGCCCGGCGTTCCTAATCCGGCGTAATATTTCGTGGTTTGATTTTGTCATTCTTCAAGGTTTTTATGTGCATTCAGTGTTAACTTTGAACCCTGAATCTCTGAACCCTTGGACGATTAGAAATATTTATCCAACCCCATATGGTGGTGCATTCGTAAAAACGATTCGGATCCCATCTTCATTAGGACTGTCAGATAGGTCCATCCTTCGTACGGCAGGCTGAAGCGTTCCAGTCCAGGTTCGGTGCAGCGGCGGCATTCCGGGTATTGACCGATGCGGCGGCGCACCTGGGAGGCTTTACGGTAAGATAGCAGGCCTTCCAATGTCGACTCCATGACATTACCGATGGGAATATCGATAAGAGGACAAAGAAACAGGGTGCCGTTGTAGCGCACGAAAAAATAGTTAAAACCGCAGGTACATGGCTTTTTGACGGTCCCGGTTTCTAAAAACCGGATCATTTGGTCGCTATGGTAGTTCCAACCAAGTCGGCCTTTCCGGTAGAATCGAAGCATTTTTTCGATGTGTTGCCTGTCGAAGGCCAAATCATCTGCACGATCCGGATTCAAGTAACGTCCTTTAGTGATAATATAGGGAGATATGATAGTAAACAAATCGTTGGCATCGGCGTAATCGACAATCTTGTCCAGTTCATCAATGTTTAAGGGTAAAATGGTCGTCTTCAATCCGAGGATAAAATTGGCATGCTTGGCTCTGAGTTTTTTCAGCCTTTGGATGGTGGCATCGACCTTCGACCAGGCATTTTTTACGCATCGGACTTTATCATGAACCGGACCGATAGCGTCGACAGCGCAGGCTACAACAAGTTCGATGTTGCCGGCTTTCAACGACCGAAGGATGGCTTCAGTATATGCCAGTACCTGCCGGGTCAGAATGCCATTGGTGGTAATGGCGATGGATTGGAGGGATTTCAGGTTCTTGTGTTTTAAAGCGCAGATGCCCTCAAACAAGTCGGGCAGATCTTCCACCAGGTAAGGTTCTCCCCCGGTAATGTCCAATTCTCTAAGATTTGAAAAAAGCGGCAAAGCCAAAATCTGGAGCCATTGATCCACAGAAAGACTGGGAACATCGTGTGGAATTTTCCATATATTGCACATCACGCATTTGGCAATGCAGTCATGGGTGATCTCCAGGCTGATCGCCTCGGGAGTGCCCGGTTTTCCCATGAACTTTAAATATCTAAAATAGGCGCCGTTAAGTGCAAGCCGCGTCGCCAATTGATGTCTTGCCGCTTTGTTCATTGGCTCCTTTACCATGTTGTGTCTTGAAGAAAAAATGCTAACGGTGAATTTTCAATGACCGACAAATCCGCAATGACATACGACGGATGATTCAAGCGATGATAGATATCCGAGTGACTCAACAAAGGCAGCACGCCATGGGCAGTAACGAACTGATAGCATTCCCTTAAAAAGTGTCCGACGTCATCTTCGGGTAAGACATAGGATCTGTTTTCTATCGTCAGTTCTCCGGCGGCGTTCAGTTCTTTGAATATATGCAAGGTTTCGAAGAATTCATTTTTGCAGCCCTTTTCGATAAGCGAAGAATCCAAAACAACCTTTTCAAGGATAAAGAAGGCTTCTTTCTCATATTCATTGACCACTGCTTTGTAAGGCCTCAGATTGACCCTTACAATTGAATGGTCGGGGGTCACCGATTCAAAAACAGGGGCATCGGAGGCCGCATGTACATTGAAATAATCGTTGGCCAGATGGTTTCGAAAAAATTCCCGGCTCAGGATATGTTTCCAATAGCCAAATGTTCCCTGATGCAAACATTTATAGATGTCGGCCATGGTGTGCGCACGCGGCCTAACGGTGACGAAGCCATTTCTCCGGCTGCTTTCGACTTTATGGTGCTTTATCTCATGCCATTGATACTGCCCACGGATGACTTCTTTGAGCCCTTCCTTTTCCGTGATTTTCAAATGCTCAGTCCGTGGCATGACCCCTCTACAACGTTGACAGGGCGGCTTCCAATTCCTCCAGCCTTTCAAAATAGATCACTTTGATTTCGGCGAGGACTTCAGCCGGTATTTGGCTCATGAACGCTGCCACAGCATAAATCGGAGGTCCCTTTTGCCATTTGGTTGCGATCATCTCCACGAGGGTCCCGCATGAAAGCCCCAGCGCTACCAGGCAATCGCAGGCCTTTGCCAATTCAAAGGGTTCATCGCCCCATGTCAGGTCATCTCGAACACGGTGCGCCAACTCAGCGTTGCGTCGAACCTTGTCCGCGTATTCTTTTGATTGTTCGGCGGCATAAGGGGTCAGAGCCAAAGCGTCGGGGCCTTTGGCCTTATTGTAGCTCTCCAACACCCAAAGGCCCACACCGCGCGCCGGTACACTAACCAGTGCAAATGAATTTTCGGCAAGAAACTTGCCTAGATGTCCGGCAGCGGACTCGATTGTTCCATTTGGCAGGTTGATTTTACTTTCGATGAGAGATGTATTGGTTGGCCCGATGACCCCAATTCGTTTCATTTCTAACACGTTAGTTCAATCCTAATAATCGATTTGCATTCCCACTGAATATAGCATATTTTTCTTCGTCAGCCAGAAAAGGATTTGCTTTTATCTGTTTAACGATACTTTCGAGGCTTAATCCGTAGTAGAGCGGGCCTGGATAGTCCGTTGCAAACAAAACCTGGTCAAAACAACTATTATTTCTAATTTTTTTAATATTTTCTTTATCATCGAATAGATAGGTCGCCGCACTGATGTCGGCATAGACATTGCGGTATTTTTTCATCAACTCAAGGGCTTCATGGAACCATATTCCCGGATAATGGGAGCTGTAGGATGCAAAGTGGGCCAGCACGACCGGCACATCGGGATACTTTTTGACCATGGGCTCCCAGAGCTCGGGACGGGAATCCTGGCTGAGTTCGACCAGTTCGAAGGGACCGGCCGCACAACCGCTATGAGAGAGAATCGTCGAGCCGGTTCTTCTGCAATATTCAAAAAGCACCTCCATGTTCTCGTTTTCCGCCGGGTTGAAAAATTGGGAATAGGGAAGAAGCTTTATGCCCTTTAACCCCAGGTTTTCAATAATCGCCAATTTTTTTTCGACATATTCCCTGCTTTTGGAGAGATTAACCGACCCAAAACCGATCAGGATCTCAGGATAATCCGCAACCCAGTCGGCAACATCCTGGTCCGTAACGTGGGTGTTTGAGTAAAGGCCGGATCGGATAAACTCCAAGTACTTTTCAAAAGGTGTTTTTCTCGATTGTTCAGATAAGGCGTAGTTCATCCGGAGCTTTTCGATGATTTCGGGCCGATCCACATCCGCAGGGTCGGTATCGGTTGCCAGAAGCACCGCATGGCTGATCTCCGCCTTTCTCAAGTCGGAAAGAAATTTCAAATCGGGCATTTTGGGATGCACATGAAATTCGACCATGGGATAAAAGTCGGGGTCGGGTATGACCGTGTCCAGTTTCTCCACGTTATACCCAGCCGTTTCCAATTCCTCTATCGTGAATGCACCTTTGCCTTTGACCACGGCATAACCCCTGACGCGAACCGGTTTTTGAATCGAATTCATCGCCATTTGCAACCGCGATTTGACCTTCCAGTCCAGAGATTCCCAAACCCGATCGGCGCGTTCACGGAGCCGATGCCGAATTTCCGTGAGTTTTGCCTGATCTTCGATACGCAGCAGCGTTCTTACGACTCGCCAACGGATATCCGGCGGATCATCGATCAGTGCGTCGATCAATTCGTCTATTTCAGGCGGCTTCGAAAAACCGATATAGGAGCTATGTTGTTCCATGGGAACATTCTTATGATGAAGTCTCGTTAATCCATGCTTGCTGAAGCCGGTCGCTTTTTAAGATTTTTCAAATCAACTCAATTATGGGTCGCTTTGAAGCCATTTTAAAAAATTAATCATATCATTGGCAGCTACGGTTTGGAATCTTGATTTAAATTTTTTCCTGAAGCGAAGCGCAAGTGCGTTCTTTTCCTTGGCAACAATCGCTGAGTGATTTTGAGTATCAATAACCACTGTATCCCTTTTGCTGAAAATCGGCGTCAATCTTTCTTTTATGCCTTCCAGCATGATTTGTCCAGGCTCATAACCCTCGTGAAAAACAAAAAACAGCATGCCCTTTTCAGACAAGCGTGAGTATGCATCAACAACCGCACCGACATCTTTGCGATGAAGCGGCCCGAACATATCATATATTATATCGAATCCACCGGAAGGCAGATCCATATTCCTGGGAAAATATCCGATGTATTGGTGATGAATGAAAGGTTCATCCAGCTTTCCGTAGATTTGACCGATCTCCTCATAGGGCATGCGAAATACATCCTCGTCCAAAATGTACCATGAGCATCCGTGAGGACCCCTTTCTATAATTTTAAGGTTCGGATTTGACGATAGGCTTGCCAACAAATCATTACCGGAACGCAACAGGGGCATATAGGGATTGACCGGTGTGTAGGATACCGTGTGAATGTCCGTATCGATCCCCATTGTTTTTGCCAGGCAGTGCAACTCGTAGCAGGCATTTCCGGCTCCCGGACCTAGTTCAAGGAATCTTAGGTGGTCACCTTTGAAATGGTTTAAGGCCAAGCGGATCCCATCAAACAGGGGGCGTGTGTTCGTAAAGGATAACCCGCCTTCATAGTGAATCCCGTTGATTTCCCAGGAGATATGATTTGAAAATTGCATTTGCCCGGATTCCGGCACATAATGATCCGTATATGTGATGCGTCCTTCTACATATGCGCGATAAATTCCTTCTACATATGATTCCATGCTGAAATCTGCCGTATCGACGATCACACCCAAAATGTCCTTCATTTCAACTGATGCTTTCAAGCGTATAGCTTTTGCATCAACCAGGCCATGTTACGCCCCAGCACCTGCATGGTGCGCATCCCCGTTCGTCCTTTTCATTACTTTTTTTCTACTTCGCTGATCATTTCCCAAATGGTGATATCCAGCGGTTCGGCCAGCAGTTCCACTGCTTTCGCCTTGAAAGCTTCCAGATAAGGCATAGCCAGATGTTCGTCGAGATCTTTCTTGCTGACCCAGTTCTCATAGAGCATCAGGACGGATTTGTCATCTGCGGCCTGGTGCAGATCATAATTGATGCAGCCCGCTTCCGCCCGGGTTGGGGCCACCAGGGCCAGAACCTCATTTTTAACGGTCTTTTCCATGCCGGGTTTGGCCTTAATACGCGCTATTACGGTAACTTTTTTATCTGCCATCTTCTTCCCCCTCCCATTTCTCCCATTGATTACAGCCTCCGTGTGGCGGCTTTACTTTTTTAAAGCGTTCGCATTGACCTCCGGCTGATGCTTTTACCCGGACCTTTCCGTTCACCGATTCCCGTTTGCCCTTCCAATCCTTGCAAATGCCGCACACCTGTTTGCTGCCGTCCAGATCCATAGCCTTTATCCTTTCTAAGACATTTTTTCGAAGAATTCCTTCCCGACCCCGCAATTGGGGCAAAACCACGAATCCGGCAGATCCTCAAAAGCCGTACCGGGCTCAATACCGTTGCCCGGGTCACCTTCGGCCGGATCGTAAACGTATCCACAGGCGCCGCATTCCCACTTATCCATGATCATGCCTCCTTTCATTTTTATTGACGTCATGACAATCTCAGTCCAGGCCACAGACCCGCAACAATCTTTCTTTGCCCTCCTTTTTTAGAATCACACCCAGCCTCAGGTTTCGTGTCTGTGGCCTGTCGGACACCCCTCGGTAATACTTTAAAAGCTTGTCCATGATCTCCAGCACATCGTCATCGCTTAAATTCCGAGCGATGGTTTCGGCAATCATGGGCTCTTTACCCCCTGCGCCACCTACCATCAGGATCCAGCCCTTGAGGAGGCCAATCAGACCAATATCTTTGATGGCGGGCTCCGAGCAGGAATTAAAGCATCCGGCGATGCCGATTTTTACCTTGGAAGATATCTTCGGATAGGGATAGAACCGTTCATCGATTTTCCGGGCCAAGTCGATAGTATCCTTCTGGCCGCGCAGGCAATAGGCGTTGCCTGGGCATACCTTTATGTACTGCTGGCAAAGAGCTGTTCCGGCCTGGGCTTTGATACCCATTTCCTCGTACGCCGCATCAATATCTTCTTCCTTGATCCCGATGAGGGACAGTCGCCCGTCACCCGTGACCTTGAGCATTTCAACGCCATATTTTTCAGCCGTGTCTGCAATCCGGCGGCCGGTTTCAACATCCATAACACCACCCAAAAGCCGTGCAGTGATGGCATAGGTTTCCTGATCTCGCTGCAGGATGGCGCCTTTGGTCAGAAGATCGTCTTTCCCCATCGCTATTTTCTCCTTTTCACATGTCAACGGCTTTTTTAAATTCGTCGAGACCGACCTTATCGATGATTCTCCCCAAACGCACCTTCGGAGACCAGTCGCCATCCTCGAAGAAGTGAAAAATACGATCGACCATTTCCATGGCATCGCCATTGGTCAGATTTTCGGCCATGAGATCCCCCATTCGTGGCTTTGCACCGCAGGTGCCACCGGCGGTGATCTTCCACCCATCGGGAAACCCGATTAGGCCGATTTCTTTAAAAATCGGTGCATTACAGGAGTATTCGCATCCGGCGACGCCGATTTTGAATTTGGCTGACAATTGACGGCCGTGGTAAAGCTTGTCCAAGGCCATGCCGATCCCCATGGCGTCCTGTTTGCCATGACGGCAATATGTGGTGCCCGGGCAAAATTTGACCATACGAACACATAGCCCGATGGCGTATCCGATGTCCATCTGCACATCATGCCAGAATGCATCGAGATCCGCCTCTTTAATGCCGACCACGGCGATGCGTTGACCGGAAGTCATTTTCAGGGCCGCTGCATTGTATTTTTCAGCACTGTCCAACAATTTTCTGAAATCGTCCACTCGGATAAAACCGCCGGGGATGTGCGGCGCCACGGCAAAGGTTTCTTTGTCCCTTTGAAGAATGGCGCCTTTCTCCAGTATATCCACTTCCATGAGGTTAACTCCTTTTTCCTGGCAGTTGTGGGTTTGGGCAGCCTTGGGTCGTTATCCCTCCGCGCTTGTGGGATCAATGATACGTTTGACCTCGGAAATCGTGTTGGCTGGAAAGCCGCCCTCTTTCGCGTGTTTTTCAATCAACTCTTTGTTGGGAGAAATATAAACACAATAGATCTTATCGTCGGTCACATAGCTCTCAACCCACTGAATCTGAGGTCCCAGCTTGTTTAATACCTCACAGGATTTTTGGGAAATTCCCTGAATCTCTTGCTGAGAAAGTTTTCCAGCTCCGGGCAGCTCACGTTCGATGATGTATTTCGGCATTTTAAACCCTCCTTTTTGAGTTAAAATATTTTAAAATGGAACATCGTATGAATTTCACGGTTGTACCAGTAGAGTAGAGAGCTGGCGTAGTGGCTAAATAGCTCTATCTCCAGCTCCCCCTCATCAGTAGGGTCGAGAACTGGCGCGCCGGTTTAGATCGAAGTTTGTTTTCCCTGTTAACTTGCCCTTTCGTCTGCAAGTGTCACAACATCTCGACCATGCCACGTTTCCAGCTCCCGCCACGTCGAACGCAGCATGCGGTTTTCCCGCACTACGCTCTCCTGTTGGCTTCCTACCAAGGCTTATGAGGCTTATCGTACCGGCAGTGCTTTCGTCTCGGTGATGTACCTTAACTGGTAGTCTGAAAACAATCCCAGGGTCCGGTAAATCCACTGTCTATTCCACCTGTCCCAGCCGAAACCTTTGCGTTTTCGGGCACG
>DUZK01000143.1 GCA_013349495.1 Deltaproteobacteria bacterium | reverse complement strand
CCTTTTTTATAAAAAGGAAAGAATTCCACAACTTTAGGCATTTTAGGCACTTTTAATTTTAGGCACTTCTTTGAGCAGTTTATTATTGCATTCAAAAATATTCTGCCAGAAAAAGCACAAAAATAATTATTAAGGCACTAATCAACGCGCGCTTAATATTACGCAGCCATCTTTTCGATCACCCCGTATGCCTTCTCGAGCGCTTCATCCAACTTCTCCGGCCGGCTCCCGCCGGCCTGCGCCATATCAGGCCTGCCTCCACCGCTTCCGCCGACAACTGCCGCAATTTCCTTGACGATCTTTCCGGCATGAAAACGACCCACAAGATCCTGGCTCACGATGGTGATCATCAGCGCCTTATTTCCAGATGCACTTCCAAGAACCACAACACCGGATGAAATCTTCTCCTTAAACTTGTCGGCAAGATTTCGCATGGCTCCCGGAGAATCGACAGCAACTTTTTTTACCAGCACATCAATGCCATTTATGGATTTAACCTCATCATCGGTGCTTTCTGCCGATATAGCCGCCAATTTAGCCTTCAACGATTCTACTTCTTTCTCAAGTGCCTTCTGCTGAGACAATATATTTTGAATCCGAGCCGGAAGCGCCTCGGGTTTATCTCTAACCAGAAGTGCCGCCTCATGGAGAAGGCTTCTAATGGTTTGGGTATATTCCAAAGCTGCTTTTCCGGTTATCGCCTCTATCCTTCGCACACCTGCCGCAATGCCCGATTCATCGACAATTTTAAATAAACCGATATCGCCGGTATGGCGGGTGTGTGTTCCGCCGCACAGTTCCATACTGAAATCGCCCAAGGAGATCACCCGGACCCGATCACCGTATTTTTCTTCAAACAGCGCCATGGCCCCGGTTTTGAAAGCTTCGTCTGCAGCCATTTCTTCAATTTGAACGGCAGCGTTTTCCTGTATCCGCTCGTTTACCATATCTTCAATGGTATTCAGGGTGTCCGTATCCACCCGAGAAAAATGTGTGAAATCAAACCGCAACCGATCAGGGGCAACCAACGATCCGGCTTGCTTCACATGGTCTCCGAGTACCCTTCTAAGGACGGAATGGAGAATATGGGTTGCCGTATGGTTGCGGGCAGTGGCATATCTTGAGGATTTATCCACCGTGAGGGTTGCCGTATCCCCTTTCTTAATCTCACCGGATTGAACGATTCCTTTGTGAATGATCAAGCCGGTGGGGTCCTTAAGGGTATCAGAGATGATAATTTCAAGATCTCTGATTGATGAAACGCCTTCTATTTTCCCGATATCACCCACCTGCCCGCCTGCCCCACCGTAAAACGGTGTCGCATCGGTTACGATTTCGACTTCACTTCCTTTGACGGCTTTTTCTACTTCTTCACCATCCTTGACAAGGGTCAAGACTCTGCCTTGCCCGGATATTGAATTGTATCCGACAAACTCGGGTTGTATACCTTCGGCCGAAAGACGCTTGTATGCTTCGACGACCTTTGTAAAAGCGGTAACGGATCTGGATTGCTCCCGCTGCTTTTCCATTTCAGTTTTAAAACCGTCCATATCAAGGGTAAAGTTTTCATCCCGAACAACATCCCGGACAATATCCACCGGAAATCCATAGGTATCATAAAGCTTGAACACCAATTCGCCCGGCACCTCGTTAATGCTTTTCTCTCTGAGTTCTGCCAGGGAATCGTTTAACAGCTTAAGCCCGTGATCCAATGTCTCAGAAAATCGAACCTCTTCGTTTTCAATCACATTTTGAATAAAAGCAGATGCTTCCTTAAGTTCAGGATACGCCGGTTCCATGAGGTCGAACACGAGATTCGATGTTTCATGAAGAAACGGCCGGGACAGTCCGATATTTCGTCCGTATCGAATGGCCCTTCTCAGAATACGGCGGAGGACGTATCCCCGTCCTTCATTGGAAGGGAGCACTCCGTCTCCCACCAGAAATGCCGCGGCCCGACTGTGGTCGGCAATGACCTTCATGGCAACATCCGCTTCAGGCGACGTACCCAGCTGTTTACCGGAAAGCGCTTCAACTTTTCGCATGATCGGCAAGAAAAGATCTGTTTCGTAATTGGTTGGGGCATCCTGCAACAGAGAAACCATTCGCTCAAGACCGAGTCCCGTGTCGATACTTGGTTTGGGAAGCGATGTCATACTACCGTCTGCATCTCGATTAAACTGCATGAACACCAGATTCCAGATCTCAAGATACCGATCGCATTCACACCCCACTTTGCAGTCCGGCCGATCACAGCCGAACGCTTCGCCGCGATCGTAATGGATTTCGGAGCAAGGCCCGCAGGGCCCGGTATCCCCCATGGACCAGAAGTTGTCTTCTTCGCCGAATCGAACGATTCGGTCTTCAGACACACCGATATTCCGGTGCCAAATCCGATGGGCTTCATCGTCATCCAGGTAGATGGAGACCCACAGTTTATCCGAAGACAATCCGTAACCGTTGGTGATTAAATCCCAAGCAAATTCAGTCGCTTTTTCTTTGAAATAATCTCCAAATGAAAAATTGCCCAGCATTTCAAAAAACGTATGATGTCGGGCCGTGTAGCCGACATTTTCCAAATCATTGTGTTTTCCGCCGGCACGAACACACTTTTGAGAAGTGGTGGCCCGCACGTAATTACGCTTCTCCTCCCCAAGAAAGATCCGTTTGAACTGCACCATTCCTGCGTTGGTAAACAGCAGCGTTGGATCATCCTTCGGGACAAGAGAAGAACTCTTCACGATCCGGTGGTGATGCTTTTCGAAATATTCTAAGAAAACTTTTCTTACTTCATTACCCGTCATGAAACTCTCCATTCAACCGTTATCTTCTGTTTCCGCTGCATCCTCTTTAGCTTGTTTTTTTGAAAGACCCATTGCTTCTCGTACGCTGACAAACAGATTGTCGCACATATCGGCATTATCCGAGAGAAACCGTTTGGCGTTTTCCCTTCCTTGCCCGATCCTTTCTCCTGCATAGGAATACCAGGCGCCGCTTTTCTCGATGATACCCGCTTCTACCCCCATATCCAGGAGATCGCCCGTCCGGGAGATACCTTCACCGTACATAATATCGAATTCAGCCTCTTTAAACGGCGGCGCCATTTTATTTTTAACCACCCGAACCCTGGTTCTGTTTCCGACCATTTCCTGACCGTCTTTAATGGCGTTCATCCTTCTAATATCCAGCCTTACCGATGAATAAAACTTAAGGGCATTACCACCGGTGGTCGTTTCGGGATTGCCGAATACAATTCCGATTTTCATCCGTATCTGATTGATAAAGACAACACTGGTCATGGTCTTGCCAATGGTCCCCGTCAGTTTTCTCAACGCCTGGGACATGAGTCGGGCCTGTAGCCCCATGTGGGAATCACCCATTTCTCCTTCGATTTCAGCCCGGGGTACCAGTGCGGCTACGGAGTCGATTACAAGGATGTCGATGGCCCCGCTCCTCACCAGCATATCGGTAATTTCAAGGGCTTGCTCGCCGGTATCCGGCTGAGATACCAGCAAATCATCACAATTCACCCCCATCTTTTTTGCATACGCCGTGTCCAGGGCGTGCTCAGCATCCACAAAAGCGGCTATACCGCCCTGACGTTGAGCCTCTGCAACCGCCTGAAGGGCCAGGGTTGTTTTTCCGGATGATTCCGGTCCGAATATTTCGATCACGCGCCCACGGGGCAGCCCCCCGATTCCAAGGGCTCTGTCTAAAGCTATTGAACCGGTAGAAATTACCGGAACTTCGATGACAGGACGGCTCCCCAGTTTCATGATGGAGCCTTTGCCGAATTGACGCTCTATCTGCACCATTGCGGTTTCTACCGCTTTTTTTTTGTCCGGCGAAATACTCATGGAATCCTCCTTTTATATTGAATATTTAATATTGAATATCTAAGGACTCAGTTCATATTCTTCAATAATTCTTCAAATTAAAACTGGGGAGCGAGCCGACTTCGCCATAGTAGCCTAAGGCTACGACGGCTGAAAGCGACTTCCACAAATTGTCAATAATCAATATTCAATTTTCAATCTACGCGATATTCAATTTAACTCCCCGATAATTCTAAATTTCTGCTTTATTCCGGTCGATCTGTACTGGCCAGGGGTATGTGAATCAACTTCATATACTCGGCTCCACCCGGTTTCAGCACACTGCGAAACATAAAAAACTCATTAACAGTAAACGGTGGTGATTCAAATCCTCGAAATGAATCCACCGCTTCCTTAAGTTTTTTTTCATCGACATATCCCTTTGCACGGCCGATGGTGAGGTGTCCTCTAAACGGGCGCCTCTCTTTAGAATATCCGATTCGGTGGAGTCGTTCTTCAATGGATTCTTGAAGACCGGTCAATCCCGTTTCATGATCATGGATTCCCACCCATAAAACCCGGGGACGGCTGATTCCCGGAAAAACACCCACTCCTTTTGCTGATAGCGTCAAAGGGGCTTGCTTTTTCACAGAATCTTGCAGTGAAGATTCGATATTTTCTATTTCAATTTCGTCGATGTCACCCAGAAACTTCATTGTCAGGTGAATGTTTTCCAATCGTACCCACCGCAAGGGCAAATCCAACGACTTCAAGCGGTTCTGAATCATCTCAATGGAAGATCTTACGGCTTCCGGAAGTTCGATGGCAATAAAAGCCCTGATGGTATTTGACATGGAAATAGGCAACTCCGGAGATCATTCCGCCGGCAGGGTGAATTGGGGCTCACCAAGGGCAAATTCACCATTGGAAATCCAATCCTTCAATACAAAACATTCAATTTAACCTGCTCCTGCATCCCTGATCTTGGACGATACGTTATTCTCAATCCATACAGAATCCCACCATTCAACAGGATTGACGAATGTTCCATGGACAAGCAAACTGAAATGGAGGTGGTCTCCACCGGCCAGTCCGGTACTGCCGGTCCTGGCGATGGTATCCCCCATAGAAACCATTTGACCCGATTGGACGTCCATCTCACTCAAATGAGAATACATGCTGAAAAGTCCAAAGCCATGGTCAATGATGACGGTATTTCCATAAATACCCAGATTATCGGAAAAAACCACCTTGCCCGTATTGGCTGCAGGCACCTGGGAACGCGCAAGGGAAGCCAAATCGATTCCCAAATGAACCTGCTGGTCTATCATTTTTCCCTTATACTGGTACTCTCGATGATCTGCAAAGGCTGCTTTTCGCGCCGATTTCGGTAGTCTTAAAAAACTGCCGGACCAGTGTAAGATTTTTTCAGGATTCTGAACCACTTCCACGATTTTCAGATAATTGGCTTTCCTGAGATCTCGATTGACCTTAAGGAACGTTTGAACCAATGAGTTATCGCCATTCCGCTTGATGAGATTTTCAAACTCCGGCATCTTGGATGATAAAAACCCGTCAGTTATATTCAGGACGTCCTTTTTAAAGACCTTGTTCTTGATGTAATGGTGAAATCCGGATTTGGATCGATTCCCCGCATGATCTACCGCATCAACAAACATCTCCGATTTCGTGGTATCCTCGTAATCCAGGGCAAAAAAAGCCATGGCGGTCTGTTTGTCTTTGAAATATCCGGTATAACCCGGGTAGAAAGTATCCCCAACGTAAATGCCGGTCTTCTGACACGGCTCGGAAAGTTTGTAAATGATTAAACCTGACCCGCCTTTGGAAATGTTATGGAATCGGGTGAGCACATCGATTCCGGGTGGCTGGGTATCCACAACCAGGTTCTTTTCAAATAGGGTTAAATTTCCGCGCAACCGCCCACGCCATGAAAAATCCCGGACCTTGATCTGAAGCGTTGCATTGCCGTCGGAAATTCCAAGCTTCTTGGGTTCGACATTGAGACGAAAGGATTCTCTTCTGACATCCCCGCCGCTGATAAAACCGGAACCCGGAAACTTTTTTTCCAATAGAACCAATTCTTTGCCGTCTTTTATCAGACCGATCCACACCATTCTTAAACCGCTTTTGTTATCGGTCACAGAAAACGACAATTCTTGGGACAATCCCAAAAAATCAGATGACAGGTCTATATCAACCACCGGTTCTTCACCCTCCAAGCGAATCACCAAAACCCATACAATTACTACGACCACCAAAACAATGACGGTGGAAATGGAGAACGATTTAAAATTTTTTATTTTAGTTTTCAATAAGTTATACCTATTCTTCGAGATTTGACCTGATTCAATCCCATACCAACAAAAGGGGGGCTAATCAAGGCTTGTTTTTTCGTTTCTTGACTTTTTGAGGGGCTGAAGATAAATACTCCAAGGGGACTAAGACTCGTCTCCCATTTTTTTTGTTCGGCATTTCGTCGCTCATTTGATACGTGCGCCTGTAGAGTCTTAATTGTTATTTTTTTTTATTTTATGCAAAAATCAATATCCAATGACCAAAACAGTTTTGATAGGTTCGTTTTTCGATATCCTGAGCATGTTTGGAATTTTGAATTTTGGTCATTGTGATTTGTTTGGTACTTGATATTTGTGATTTGGAATTTCCGGTGTAACACAGATGCCTAAACATAGACTTGAGATAAACGGTGTGGCGATCGGGCGCGGTGCACCCCTCTTTTTAATTGCCGGCCCGTGTGTTTTGGAAGATGAAGAAACAGTATTTGATATTGCTAAATTCTTAAAAGACCTCACGGATGCAATCGGAATTCCATTTATTTTCAAGGCGTCCTATGACAAGGCGAATCGAACCTCCATCGATTCTTTCCGCGGCCCCGGCTTGATCAAGGGTTTGCGAATGCTTAGCAGAATCAAGGAAAAATTCGATGTCAATATACTCTCCGACGTTCATCGCATAAAAGAAGTCGGTGAAGCGGCAAAGGTTTTGGATATCATTCAAATACCCGCATTCTTATGCAGACAAACCGATCTCCTGCTGTCTGTGGCTGAAACCGGCAAACCCATTAATATAAAAAAGGGCCAGTTTCTTGCGCCGTGGGACATGATTCATGTTGTGGAAAAAGTCTCTTCAGCCGGCAATGATCAGATCTTTATTACCGAGAGGGGTACCATGTTCGGATACAACAACCTGGTTTCCGACCTTCGAAGCATCAGACTCATTCAGGACATGGGATATCCGGTTGTTTTCGATGCAACCCACAGTGTTCAGCTTCCAGGCGGAGCAGGCAAGAGTTCCGGGGGTCAAAGGAAATTTGCACCGCTGCTTGCCAGGGCTGCCGTGGCCGCCGGCGCGGATGGCATTTTTATAGAAGTTCACAAGAACCCTGACAAAGCATTATGTGACGGGCCCAACTCTTTGAAATTCGAAGAAGTCAGCGAACTGCTTCCACAACTTAAAGCCATACGGAATTGCATTTAAAACATCCTGGTTATGCAGTTCGCTCCAGTGATTTTATGAGTCATGGAAGCAATTGAAAGGATTTAAACCATTTGAGGGTTTCAGGTGTCAGGTGTCAGTAACATCTGGCTGAAACCTGACACCTGAAACCTGCTACCAGGATCGCGGTCAAAGCCAAACAGTAATGGTCACACTTTTTCACTGGACCGAAGTGGATAACCAGATAAAACATATTTGCAGAAATACCGATGAACACCCATAAACTGAAAAATATCAAGGCCCTATTCCTTGATGTGGATGGGGTTTTAACCGACGGCAGCATCATCTACAGCAACGGCGGGTCAGAAACCAAGGCGTTCAATGTACGGGATGGGCTCGGGATCCGGTGGCTTATAGAATCGGGCATTATGGTGGGCATCGTGACCGGCCGAAAATCTGATGCGTTGCACCATCGATGTAAAAATCTCGGCATCGATCTCATTTTTGACGGCATAAAGGATAAAGCATCCGCTCTTGAAAAGATTCTGGCTCGAACAGGAATAAAACCGGAAGAAATCGCATATATGGGGGATGACATCGTTGATGTTCCGCTCATGAAACGGGTGGGCGTTTCCATTGCCGTTGCCGATGCGCATGAGATTGTTATTAAAACAGCAGATATGGTTACGGCAGCAAAGGGGGGTGCGGGCGCAGTCAGAGAAGTTTGCGAACTGATGCTCAAGGCCCACCGCCGCTGGGAAGCCGTATTGGAGGAAATTCTTTAGCATTGTGGTTAAAAGGTACAAAACAGAAGAAGATAAGATTGGCTCTGCTTGCAGTTGTCCTGCTTATGTTCGGTATTATCATTGCCGTTTTTGTCGGGTACCGCAAGGAGTCGGGAAACGATGAACCGAAGCCTTCCATCACACAGGAAGAAGCCAGTGTCGCCATCGGGAAGGTTCATCAAACCGCAACCCGCGATGGTAAAACCGAATGGCGGCTGTATGCCGGTTCTGTTCGATTTGTTGAAGATCAAAAAAAAGCCTTCTTCAAGGATATATCCATCGTCTTTTTTCTTGAGACAGGTGAAGAGATTTACCTCTCCGCAAATGAAGGGATCTTGAAGACCGACTCCAATGACATTGAAGTTAACGGCGATGTTGTGATAAGAAATGCAGACTACCGGTTAAAAACGGAGACTATTTTCTACCGGCACGAGGAACGTATTATTACATCGAAGGTTCCGGTTGAGATTTCCGGTGAATCTTTCAGTCTTTCAGCCGATACCATGCAGATTGATTTGAAGAAGAAAAGCGCCTTGTTGAAGGGAAACATAAGGGGAAATATCGATGAAAGCACACGGTTTTAAAGGATGCCGCCTCATAGTTGCTGTTATTTCAGCTGCTGTTTTTCTTTTTATCACACCCATCGTCCAGGATTTCGGATGGGCTCAAGAAAAGCCCGCCCCATCACTCGGAAGCAATGAAAAGATACGGATTTCATCCGACTCACTTACAATTGAACACGAATCCCGCTATGCAGAATTTGTCGGAAATGTGAAAGTAAACCAGGGAGATGCGGAAATCAAAGCAGACAGTATCAGGATATATTATAAAGAGGGATTGAAAGAAGAAATGAAACCCGCACAGGGCGAGGATGCCATCGAAAAAATTGTTGCAAAAGGAAATGTAAAAATTAGATTTGAGAATAGGGTTGCAGTAACTGAAGAGGCGGTATACATAACAAAGACAAAAGTATTGATGCTGAGCGGAGACAACTCAAAGGTTACCAGTGGGAACGATTCCATCTCCGGTGCAAGGATAACCGTTTACCGAGATAGCAATCGCATCATGATCGAGAGCAGCAAGGCCCAGAGGGTTGAAGCCGTGTTTTATCCCGGAGGTAAAAAACAGTAGGAAATTCTATGGCAACCCTCTCCCTTCAAAATCTAGTTAAAATATATAACGGCAAACCGGTGGTTAATGAGGTTAGCCTGAATGTTGACTCCGGTGGTGTTGTAGGGTTGTTGGGCCCAAATGGTGCAGGAAAAACGACAACATTCTATATGACCATCGGGATCATCCGCCCGGAACGGGGAAACGTTTTTCTGGACGAAGAAGACATCACCGATTATCCCATGTATTTACGCGCGCGAAGAGGTGTGGGATATCTGCCCCAAGAACCGTCGGTATTCAGAAAACTGACGGTAAAGCAGAATATCATGGCGATCCTGGAAACGCTGCCGCTGACCAAATCCGAACAGGAACAACGGGCTGTAAATCTATTGGATGAATTGGGGATTGAACACCTATCGGATCGGAAGGCAAGCTTTCTGTCCGGAGGGGAGCGTCGTCGGCTTGAAATCAGTCGCTCCCTTGCGACCAACCCTTCATTTATCCTTTTGGATGAGCCGTTTGCCGGAATCGACCCCCTGGCCGTAATCGACCTGAAGGGGATCATCGCTCATCTCAAAAACCGCGGTATCGGGGTCCTCATTTCCGATCACAATGTTAGGGAGACGTTAGAAACCTGCGATACGGCCTTTATACTCAATGACGGCATCATCATCGAAGACGGTCCGCCGGAAAAAATCGCATCGAGCGAAAAGGCTCGGCAATGCTATTTAGGAAACGATTTCTGTTTGTAGTATGGCTATCGAATTAAGACAACAGCTTAAACTGACACAGCAACTGATCATGACGCCGCAGCTGCAGATGGCGATCAAGCTGTTGCAACTGTCTCGTTTGGAGCTCATGGAAACCATCCGGCAGGAAATGGAGGAAAATCCCGCTCTTGAGGAAATGATTGAAAGCGCAGCCGAAGAGCCCACCGGCGAACTCACGAATACTTCTTCAACAGATGATATCTCCACCACTAAGGAGTTGACTTCAGAAGAAAAAGTCAATGAAGACATTGACTGGAGCAATTACATCGAAGAATACAATACACCCTACCGCGTCCATTTTGAAACTGAAGGTCGAGACCATCCGAGCTTCGAAGCCTTTACAGCCGACAAACGATCTCTGAGTGACCATCTGCTCTGGCAACTGTTAATGTCTTCGCCGTCAGAAGCAGAGGAAAGGATCGGAAGTCTTATCGTCGGCAATCTTGATGACGACGGATATCTAGACATTACTCTGGAAGAGTTGTCTCAACAGAACGGATATCCGCTTGAAGACGTGGAAGATTTGTTATTCCACATGCAATCCTTTGACCCCGTGGGAGTCTGTGCCCGGGACCTCAGAGAATGCTTGCAGATTCAAGCCAGATATTTCAACCTCGATGACACCATCATCAATGACATCATCCTGAATCATTTGAGCCACTTGGAGAATAAGAACTACAAAGCCATTGCCAGAGCGTTGAAGAAAAGCATGGATGAAATCATTGCAGCTATAAAAATTATTCAAGGACTCGAGCCAAAACCCGCCCGTCAATTCACGAATGAAGAACCGCAGTATATCACCCCCGACATTTATGTGTACAAGTTTGAGGATGAGTTCGTCATCATGCTGAATG
>DUZK01000142.1 GCA_013349495.1 Deltaproteobacteria bacterium | reverse complement strand
GTTCCGCATGCTGGGATCTGTGCGGGGGGTGCCGGGTAACCGGCATTCCTACCGCGACTTGAAACTTGAATTATTGAATCGTGTTGTCAAGATTCAAGACGCGACCCCTATTTTCTTCAGACCCCTATGTTCTTCTCTGGACGATCAGGGAGTTGGGAATGAGCGGCTCAGAACTAGCGTAAATGCTCAGGATAGACCAATCTTCCGTCAGCCGTTCGGTTGGACGGGGCGAAAAACTTGTCAATGACATAAAACTAACTCTGCTCGAATCTTAATGCATTTATGCAAGACCGTTCATGTCCTCATGCATTAAAACCACAGCAGTGCAATACCAGATCATACGTCGGTTTAGTACTTACTGATCCAGACTCTTTCAGTTGTCCAACAACCTGGTTTTTTCTCAATGTTCATCCATCGTCCCGGAACCCATCTGCCGTAACGGTTATAGTGACCCGGATTCCAGACCCTTTTATAGGTCGGTGGAATCCACACCTTTCTTACTTCCCAATATCCTGAGGGTTTATGCCGGTATCGATTATCATAATGAGGGATTGGCGGGTGATGCTGATTAACCGTTGATTGCGTTGGTACTGAATACCGAAAATGATTTATTAAAGCAGATCCCAGAACCGCAGCACCCATACCTATTGCGACCCCTTCCCATCGATTACGTTGTACATTTCCAGCCCAGGCCGAAGATTTCATAAATGGGAGGCATAATATCAGCGTCGTCAAAATGATAAATAGATTCTTCTTTTTCATTTCAAAACTCCCTTCTTATATTTTTAAAAATGTAAGACAATCTTTCATTTTCAGCTCAAAAATGTTTTAGGGAACGCCTTGTTGAAAAATTCCCCCTCCGTTTTTACAGTCGCTGGGAACTCCGAAAAAGTTACACCGCTCAAGTTCTATTTCATCGGCCTTGAAAGGAAATGAAGATGATGTATAATACCGGTGCATACAGTTTTGGAGGAGAGGCATGGTACGAACGCAGATATACCTCACAGAGCGGCAACGTGATGAACTGGCTGCTATAGCCAAGACCGCGGGGAAGAAACAGAATGAGCTTATTCGAGAGGCCGTCGATCGCCTCATTGATCAAGCGGGTTTCAGTCGACGGGAGGCGGTATTGCGCGAGGCTGCCGGAATATGGAAGGGCCGTACGGATCTTCCCGACTTCGAGGCAACGCGGGCCGAATGGGATAGAAGCTAATCATGGCAGGGGCAATCCTTCTCGAAACAGATATTCTTGTTGATTTCTTCCGCGGCCACAGCAAAGCGGTAAGGGAGAGGTAGGGTGAAGATCAGCCGAAATCGTACTGTTTTTTGAGAAGGTTCCGGGTGGGTTCACTGATTTTCGAGGCCTGTATTTCATCCGGAGAGAACCAGCGGGCATCCAGTGCATCATCATTTGGTTCCGGTTCTCCATCTATGTAATCGGCATTCAAATCGATAATCACATAATGGAAGCGGATGGCTCCGGCTTCGTCCCGTTGAATGGATTCAAATGTATAGGCCGGATCACGCGCTTTAATGGTAACTCCGGTTTCTTCCAGTATCTCCCGTTCCGCAGCTTGTTGGAGGGTTTCACCAAGCTTTACGCTCCCGCCGGGAATGGCCCAGACGCCTTCTGCAGGGGGTTTTCCCCGCTGAACCAGGAGCACTTTATTATTGTTAAATACGATCGCACCAACAGCAACCCTTGGAGCATCAGGATAAACAGCGCGTGACGGTTTGCTTTCATCGGTCATTATTGATTGGTCCTCCTGTATAACCTACCTAATTTAAAGTATCTCATTAGAATGTTGTATATCAGGTAAGCTTTGAGCATTCAGCTTTCAGCCTACGGTATCGTGCATTCATCCGGAATCTTTGGTTGCTCCATGGTCATGGGCAGGATTAACCGGAAGGTTGCCCCTTTTCCGGCTTCACTTTTCAACCGGATATCACCCCCAAGAGACCGGGCCATGATGAGTGCGCCGGCAAGTCCCAAACCATGACCGTTCCGCTCCAGGGTCGCGCCCTGATTGGCCTGTACATACCGTTTGAAAATCAATTCATGATCTTCAGGATTTACGCCGGGGCCGTCATCAGACACATCAACGACAAGTTGGTTATTCTCCTGGAATACTCGTATATCGATTCGATTCTTCCGATGCCTCAGCGCATTTTTTATGAGGTTTCCGAAAATTTGGCGGAATTTGGTTTCATCTTGGAGCATTTCCGAACGCGCTGTTTGTGGCTCGATTATTAAAAACACACCGTGTGTTTCAAGATCCTGTATTTGCCCGTTACTTTTTTCAGAAGAAATTGTCCCGATCGTGAGTGTTTCCAGTTCTTCCATCAGTACGTCCCTGATCGCTTTTCCCAGATGGAACCGGCAGCACAGAAAACATCCGGCCTCGGATCTCCCTATTTCCAGAAGATCGTTTATCATTTCCCTTGTTTTTTTTGCATTTTTCAGTGCGCGCTGAAGTGTCCTTTCCTGTTTCGAGGATAAGGGACCGAACTTCTCCTGTTTTTCAAGGAGCGTTTTCAAAGCGGTTTCGATGACAGAGACCGGTCCCTTTAACTCATGGATGAGAAACTCGATCTGAATCTCTCGAAAGAAAGACTCTGAGGGAACTGTTTGTTTTGCTTTATCCGGCGTCATTAAAATTTCCTTTTTATAGTACTTTTCTTTGATCCCCTTCCGTCTTGGAGGGAACCGGGAATCGAATGACCATTTCAGTTCCCCCGGACTGAAGGCAGTCTTCTTCACTTCTGCAATACGCGCATTTCCCGATATCACCGGGACAGAGGTCGGTATCAAGAGGAATGAATCGGCACCGGGTCGAAACCATTCTTATGCTGAAATGATATCGTTCGGAAAATATCTTCATCCTGAGAAGATCAAACCCTTTTCCTCCGGCGTTGAAATCGTAGGGTTTCCTGGAAGCATACTGCATGGTGTCGTGGGTGACAAAGTTACTTTCAAAAATCAGCCTTTGATTGTCTTCTGTAATTCCGACCCCGAAATCCTTTACCCTCAGCTCAGCGCCATCAGGACGATCCTTCACCGCAATTTCGATTCGACCGTTGTCCGGTGTGTTTTCGACCGCGTTGCGAACCAGACCTTCCACGATCTTGGCCAGCACATCCCTTGGAATCATCACCGGCCGGGTTTCAGATAGTTGAATGATTAGATGACAACCCCTGTGTGAAAATTTGGGGCGGAGCTGTTCAATATGGTTTTTTACAAAGTCATGGAGTATGATTTCTTCAACCGGTGAATCCTTGGGTCCGAATATTTCTTCGATGCGCTGCTGAATTTTTTGGACGACCGCTGTGTTCCCGAATTCTTCCAGTGCCAGCAATTCCAATTCATCGGAACACGACTCCAGCAGTTTACTGATCATGTAATGGCTTCGATAGTTCTTTTCACGAAGTATGTCCTCAATTTCATATTCCATATCCAGAAGCCGCTGCAGACTCCGCTGCGCGCGCGCGATTATTTTTTGATGATCTTCACCCTCACCACTGGCGAGTCTTTTATTCAGCAGATCCAATGAAGCGGATAGTACCGCAACCGGCGTTTTCAACTCATGGGACAGATGGTTGATGACTTTGTCTTTAGCGCGGTTAAGGCTTTGAACTTCATCATAGGACCGGTTCAATTCGTCATTGATTCTTGCGTTTTCGATGGGAAGCGCTATTGCTCCGGCAATGGCGCTGAGCAATGTAACGTCCTCATCATCAAAATCCCCCTGTTTCTTATTAACAGCACAAAACACCCCGATTTTCCGATCCTGGGTTTGAATGGGAACGTCCAGCATGTTTCGTGTTTCATAACCGGTGAGTTCGTCCACATGTTTCAAGAACAAGGAATTCTTGGAATTGTCGTCTATGATCATGGGGCGGCCGGTTTTATACACCTGGCCTGCCACCCCTTTATCTGCTGGGAAGCGGATTTCCTTGAATTTTTTCCCTGCATCATGATCTTCAAAAGAAGCGACAGGAAAATAGAATTCCTGTTTCTCCTCATCCATAAGGATGACAGAGGCTCCGCAGACACCCAAGATGTCCTGCACTTCCACAATGATAAATTCCAGAAGTGCATCCAAACTCCGGTAGCTGGGAAGCGCCACCGCGATCCGATGAAGTGCGTCGTTGACGTTTGCGGTTTTCTTCTCCCGGGTAATATCCCTCAGAATCAGTACATGGCCGGTGGGTTCATCTTCTGTATCGTAAATAATGGCACCGTTGAGCAGTATGTCCAGTATTCGCCCGTCTTTGGTCAGCCGCTGGGTTTCGATGTCTCGAAGAATCCTGTGCTTGAATAATTGTTCTTCTCCCTGCTTTGTCTCCTTCTTGAGATGCTCTGGAATAAACGGAATGCGTTTGCCTTTGAGCTCTTTCAGGGTCCATCCAAAGACTTTTTCAAATGCCGGGTTCAGGTAGAAGACCGTTCCTTCCAAATTGAAAACGAATATGGGATAGGGGAGGAAGTCCAGCAATGCCCGATATCGTTGTTCCGCTCTGCGGCTGGCGTCGCCTTCGGTTAATGCCTGTTTTCTGGATAATATGAGCGCCTGATGGACGTCATGCTTTTCCGTGATGTCTCTGGCGACTCCCCGAAAACCGAGCTTGTTTCCATGATCATCGACAATAAGATTGGCCGATATCTCAACAATCCGTTTCTTTCCGTCCTTTCGGACAATCGCCCAGATAATATCCGTAAATCCCTCGCCGGTGCGGAAAACCTCGTTAAAACTCGCATATGCAGCCTGAGCGTTTATTTCATCCATGAAATCACGGAAGTTTCTGCTCTGGATTTCATCCCTCGTATATCCGAACAGACGGCAAAGGGCGTTGTTGAAGAATAAAAAATTTCCCTTCAGATCGGTTTCATAAAATCCGTCCGCGACATCTTCTATAAATACCCGGTACCGTTCTTCATGGATCTTGGCAGCTTCTTTTTCAGGTTGTTCGCCTGATTGAGATTCTACCGAGCACTGGATGTTAAGAGGTTTTTCAATTTGATCTGAATCTTTGGGGGTCATCTGAACCCGTCTCTCTGTTATCAGCGCAGATCTGCGTCCTATTCATCTTGTTTATTAGATTATACAATTTAGAGGATGGTACGCAAGAGAATTATATAATGTCAGGCACGGTGAAAAAAAGAACCCCGTGGAGTCTCTTTAGGGAAGAGAATGCCACGGGGCCTAATGTCGATTCAATCCGCCGGAGGCGGACAAGGGTTTGATTCCCCGTCTCTTGAGGCATTAAGATAACTTCCGATTGATACTCCGTAGCCTGCTGCGGGGTAGTTCATTAAAAGCTAGCGAAACTGTTTCGGCCTCTCGTCCACGACCCTGAGTGCCTTGCCTTCGCTTCGGGCAATAAATTTGGGTTCTACAAGATTCACTTCGATTCCTATTCCCATCATCCCGCGAATATGCCCCGCGATTTTAGCTTCCACTTCAAACCGCTTTTCATCGCCGGCATCGTAGACTTCTTTCTTTCCTTCAACCTGTACAACGAGCTGGTCCAGATATCCCTTTTTCCGTACCAGAAGCCGGTATTGGGGTTCCACCTCCTCAATTTCCAGCAGCAATGCTTCGATTTGAGAAGGAAAGACATTGACGCCACTGATAATCAGCATGTCATCGGTTCGGCCGAACACTTTGTCCATCTTAATTAATGTTCTGCCACAGGTACATTTTTCGCGACGCAGCCTTGTAATATCTTTTGTGCGATAGCGAATCATCGGCATGGCGCGGCGTTGTAAAGAAGTAAATATCAGTTCGCCGGTTTCCCCTAAAGGCAGGGGTTCCAAAGATTGCGGATCGACAATTTCGGGCAGAAAATGGTCTTCATTGACATGAAGCCCATCCTGAGCTTCGCAATCAAATGAAACACCCGGTCCGCAAAGCTCGGTTAGACCATAAGCTTCCATAGCTTTTATTCCCATTCTTTCTTCGATTTCAAGACGCATCTGGTGCGACCATGGTTCAGCTCCAAATATACCGATTCTGATGGGGAGAGATTTGATATCCACCTTCATTTCTTCTGCACGCTCTGCAATGGTAAGCGCGTATGACGGTGTGCTGCAGATTACGTTAGAACCGAAATCTTTCATGAGTGTGATCTGCCGTTCGGTTAAACCCGAACTTGTGGGAACCACCGTGCAGGCGAGGCGGGTTGCAGCTTGGTGGAAGCCCAGACCACCGGTAAACAAACCATGACCGTAAGCATTTTGAACAATATCGTCTGCGGTAACACCGGCTGCAACAAAATTGCGGACCATGCACTCTGTCCACTGCTCCAAATCCTCAGCCGTGTATGGGCCTGTAATCGGTTTTCCGGTGGTCCCGGATGATGCATGCACTCTTACCACCTGTTTTAACGGAACCGCGCAGAGACCGAACGGGTAGTTGTCTCTTAAATCATCTTTGACAGTGAAGGGGAGTTTAGCAACGTCTTCGAGACTTTTGATATCTCCAGCTTTGATCCCTGTTTCTTTAAGTTTCTTTTTATAAAACGGCACCTTCTTTGAAACCCAATCAACGGTTTCTTTCAGCTTTTCCAATTGGAATTTCTGGAGCTTATCCACCGGCATGCATTCATATTCTTTATTCCAGGCCATCTTTCTTCTCCTTATTGATAAGGGTCGTAATTTAATAATATAGGCAGATTCTCTTTTTCAGTTAATAAATTCAATCAGGCAAATTATATCTGGTTAAGCGAGATCTATCTTTTGGTGTCAGGTGTCAGGTGTCAGGTTACAGCAGCGAAAAAATAAAGATCTGAATCCTGAACACTGAAACCTGGGGTCCTAAACAAATTACAGCGCTTGTCCTGCTGCCGCAAACCCGAGTTCAAACGCCTTTTGATTGGATTCCAGGAACTCCTGCTTGGTTCGGGTTTTAATGGCGGTTCGAACATGATCAGCAGATACCGGAACAATCCCGGCCTGTATCAGCGCTCCCAAAAGCACCATATTCACCGCCAACACGTTACCGGCTTCTTTTGCCAGGGCCTGGGCGTCGAAGGCAACGAGACGGGATACCTTGGATCGGATCAAACCCTGCACGTTTTCTATATCCGGATACACCCCGCGTCCGATGGCTACTGTAAATGGGGGCAAGGGTGACAGGTTCGTGATCACGACCGTATTCCCATTGCATTTGCCCAGCGCTCTCAGCGTCTCGGACGGTTCAAATCCCAACAGCACGTCGGCTTCTCCGTTTGATATGATCGTGCTTTTGGCATCCCCAAACACGATGGCAGATTCCACAACGCCGCCGCGTTGGGCCATGCCGTGAATCTCGCTCATTTTCACTTCAACACCGGCCAAGAGGGCGGCTTCTCCCAACACACTGGAGGCCAGAAGATTTCCCTGACCCCCCACTGCTACAATCACCAACCGGATAGGTTTCATAAAATTAGATCCCTTCTCGATATTATCTTATCGGGTTATCCAAAAAGTCCAAGTTGAACACTATTTCACCGGCAGTGCATTTTTCTCCATTATGCCTGAAAGGCACGCATGTTTTTGTCTGGGCATCGTCGCCCAGGCAAAATTGTCAACGCATGTCTGTGTGGGTCTGCGGCTAAAAAATAATGAAACAATGGTCTATGCCCTTTTCTCTATGCTTCTTTAACCGGCAATATCGCATTTTCGGGACACACCTGAGCACACACCGCACAGCCCGTACACTGCACCGGATCGATCTTTACTTCTTCCCCATCTATGAAAAATGCCGGACAGGCCAGCTCGTTAATGCAGTCCTTATGGTTTTTGCACTTTCCACTCACATGAAATGCGCGTGACGGTTTCTTTTTAAATCCCTTTGCAAAAAGTGCACAGGCCTCCCGGGAAATCACCACCGATACCCCTTCAAAATCAAGGGCCTCTTTAATGGCTGAGATGCTTTTCTTAACCTTATACGGCTCGATTATTTCCACATGCTGAACCCCGCAGGCTTTTACCATCTGCTCGATGGATACCTTCCCGAAACCTCCAAACTGCAAAGCCGCCATGTCTACACCCGGATTGGGCTGATGCCCGGTCATGGCCGTAGTTCCATTGTCCAATATTACCAGGGTTAAATTGTGGTTGTTAAACACCGCATTGATAAGTCCCGGTATGCCTGCATGGAAGAAGGTGGAATCTCCGATAAAAGAGATCACCTTTTTGTCGGTCACCGCCGAAAACCCGCATCCCGACCCCACCGAAGATCCCATGCAGATCAGAAAATCCCCCATGGAAAGCGGAGGTAAAAATCCCAGGGTGTAGCAGCCGATATCGGTGGGACAGACCGTGTCCGTACCTTCGGCGGCTTTTTTTACCTCATAAAAGGTAGCCCTGTGCGAACACCCAGCACAGAGGTTTGGGGGTCTGGCCGGGATTTCCGGAATATCGGAGAGATCGACTGTTTCCGGGGGGGAATACGGAATATCGAAATAGTCTGCGATCACTTTTCGGACTGTGCCCGGGTCAAATTCGTACAGCCTGGAAAAGAGGTTTTCTGCTTTACCGCGAATGGAAAGGGTGAGTCCCGCTTCCTGCGCAAAAGCCTTGATGGTCTCTTCCATGTACGGTTCTCCCTCCTCCACGATCAATACTTTTTCCAGATCTTTCAGGAACGAGAGGATCTTTTCCCTGGGCATGGGATGAGAGAATCCAACACGAAACACTTTAATTTTATCTTTGATGTCCAAATCATTCAGCGCGTCTGACACATATCCGAAGCTGACCCCGTTTGTGACGATACCGAAGCTCCCGCTGCCGCTGATGCGGTTGTAGGGGGAATTATCCGACAAGGATTCTGCCTTCTTGATGTTTTCCAAAAGCTTCACATGGAGTTTTCTAGATACTGCGGGAACCGTCACATAGTTGAAGGGGTCCTTTACAAAGTCACCTTTAAGAACAGGTGGGGTGATATCCTTCAGCTCCACGATTCCGGTGGAGTGGTTAATCCGGGTCGTGGTGCGGAAGATGACCGGCTCCTTCAGTGCTTCGGAGATATTAAACGCCTCAATGATCATCTCTTTGGCTTCGGCCACCGAAGATGGTTCCAGGATGGGAAGCCCGGAAAGCTTCCCATAGTAGCGGTTGTCCTGTTCGTTCTGGCTTGAGAACATGTAGGGATCATCAGCACTGATAATGACAAGTCCTCCCTTAACGCCAACATAGGCAAGCGTCATCAGAGCATCGGCTGCCACATTCACCCCCACATGTTTCATGATGGCAAGGCTTCGAACTCCGGAATTGGCGGCGGCGGCCGCTACTTCAAGCGCCACCTTTTCGTTGGTTGAAAATTGAAAATAGAGATCGCTTTCCTGTGATACCTGAAAGAGGTTGTTTGAAATCTCCGATGACGGGGTTCCCGGATAGGTGCTCGCTATTCTCACTCCCGCCTCGATGGCCCCCCTGGCGATGGCTTCATTTCCCAAAAGCAATACCTGACTGCCCGTATCTTTGCTTAATAACTTGTGCATGGAAAAATCCTCTTATGGTTACTGTAATTTATAGTCATTATCCATAAAGCTTCCACAATTTTAAATATATACATAATGGAGAGTTGGAGTATCGGAGTACTGGAGTATTGGTAAGAATAAATATTTCATTATCGCTTGATTCCATCACTCCAACATTCCATTACTCCAGGTTTTTCATGGTACCATAATCGCCCGCTCGAGGATCTTGCGGTGGTGTACGGTTTCAAAAACTTCATTGATTTCGTCTAACGGATAGGTTTTTACAAACGGACTGAGTTGAACCTTACCGCTCAAAACGAGATCAAGGGTAGGTGGATAGTATTTCGGCAGACATCCCCAGTTTCCCTTTGCGGTCGCATGGAAAGCCATCAGATTCGACAGCCGGATGTCGACCGTGTCCATGGTAAAACCCACAACAGACAAGTGCGCCCCATAGGTAAGCAGGCCGAATGCGGTTTTCTGTCCGGCGGCAGTACCTGAAGTTTCAAATATTTTCCATTCTGTTCTACGACGGCCCTGCGATTTAACAAAACCGGAGACTTCCTTGCGGAGATCCTTGAACGGCATCTCCTTGGCATTAAACGTAACATCCACATAAGAGGATAGGGCATCTAATTTATTCTGATCAATATCGATGGCGATAACAGAGGCGCCGAAAGCCTTTGCGATTTGCGCTCCAAAGCCCCCAACCCCGCCAACTCCAATAAAAATGGCCGTATCCGCCCCAGTTAGTCCCGAGTCTTTTATTGCTTGATAGGGGGTTGTCAATGCGTCTGCGATTACGGAAAGCTCTGCCAGGCTCACTCCGGATTCTCCCTTTGGTTTGTTTTCTCCATCAACCGGCACATCACAAAGATTTTGAGCCGGCACGATGATGTGGCTGGCAAATCCGCCCTGGATATCATTTCCAGGCATCTTCTGAACCGAACAAATATTCCCCATATCTCTTTTGCAGACATCGCATGTCCCGCAAGGCATTACAGCCGGAATGATGACCGCCTTGCCGGCCCATTGTTCAGCACCGTTTCCTACCGATTCGACAACACCGCTGATTTCATGCCCGAGAACAAGCGGTAGCTCCGATCGAGTTCGAACACCGTCATAAAAGAATCCCAAGTCGGTATGGCAAACGCCGCATCCGGCCACCCGGAGCAGTACTTCACCTTCTCCGGGTTCAGGAATAGGCAGTTCCACCCGTTCCATTGGTTTATTGGCTTCTGTCATCTGCCAGGCTGTCATGGTCATGGCGTAAACTCCTTATAAATAATTGAAAATTTAATATTGAAAATTGAATATTTATGACAATGTTCTTTTTTCACTTTGGTTACAAATCTCAGATCATCAGTTACAAATCACAAATCGAAATT
>DUZK01000141.1 GCA_013349495.1 Deltaproteobacteria bacterium | reverse complement strand
CGAAGCTGTTGGTGGATTCACGAAAATCGCTGAACCGCTGGTCACGCGCGTCGGTTCTTGCTTGGGTCAGCTTGTCTACCGCCTCGGTGCGTTTGCCCGGGGCGCCGGAGGCCGGATGGCCGATCTTCTCACGCACGGCCTGACCCTTCTCAGTTACCCACTCCACGTATACGGCATCCGGGTCTGCCCCCACCGCACACAGACGCATGTCCACGTTGTCCGCCACCGGGTGTTCGCAGATTTTACAGGCTTCGGTGATATCGATGCCGTTTGACGCTGTCTCGCATGACCGGACATTCTCAAGGAACGATTCCGCAGTTCCGCCCTGTTCCTGGAGTTTTAGAAAATCCTCGTTTTCGTATCGCCCCAGACAATCCAAGCCGATCAGGATGACATCGTCAAGATTGGCCTGTTTGAGTTTTACCAGTTCTATCAGAGCCCGGACCTCGCAAGACCTCATCACCATGGCCACGGGTCTGCCGGAGGGTCTGGCAGTCAGTGAAGCGGCTATTTTTGCCGAATTCACCGGCACCACCGGGGCAAAGGGATCGACAATTCCCGTTTTTTTCGGATCGGTAATCAGGGTCTGCATGACGCCCCTGCTCGGGTGGGCCGCGGGTGTCAGAACAGCTTCCACAGTCCCCTTCTCGATCATGTCCTTAAACAATCCGGCCAACGTCGTGTTCATTTCGCCTTTTTTGAAAGACAATTTCGTAAATTCAGTCATTTTTATCTTCTCCGTATCTTCAGGCTACCATTCGCCCCTTCATCGGGCTGGGACCGAGTTCCCTTAACTTTTCGATCATGTCTTTTGCGATCTCCTGGAGCATGTTCCCCTCGCTGGCAGCGATCCAGCGCAACCAGAAACGATCCTCGCCGATTCCGAACTGTTTGAGAATTTCAGTAACCAGGGCTACACGGCGCCTGGCCTTGAGGTTGCCGTTTATGTAATGGCAGTCTCCCGGCCAGCAACCGCCGATGAGCACACCGTCTGCCCCGTTCAGGAAGGCCTTGACCACATATTTGGGATCAACCATGCCGCTGCACATCACCCGAATGATTTTGATATTCGGCGGGTAAGACAGACGGGACGTACCGGCCAAATCCGCAGCAGTGTACGTGCACCAGTTGCAAAAAAAGGCGACAATTGTGGGTTCGAACTCACTCATCTTAATCACTCCTTATTTGGATTAACTCGCTTTCGCCAATAGACCATCGATCTCTGCAAAAACCTGTTTGTCCGTAAAATGCCGTATTTTAGCAGCCCCGCTGGGACAGTGCCCGGCACAGCTTCCGCATCCTTTGCACACGGCTTCGTTCACCTGGCTGATGCCTTTTAATTCATTGAATTCTATTGCTGAGTATGCACACAGCCCGATACAGGCCTGGCACCCGATACAGACATCGGGATCGATCCATGAAATGATCGGGGGCACCTCCACACGTCCGGAAGCGCTAAGGGCCAGTGCCTCGGCGGCCGCACCCTTGGCCTGGGCAACCGTATCCGGGATATCCTTGGGCCCCTGGCAGGCGCCGGCCAGAAAAACTCCGCTGGTAGGCGTTGAAACCGGCTCGAGCTTGGGGTGCTCCTCCTGAAAGAATCCGTCATGGCCGGTGGTAATGCCGAAAATGCGGGAGACCTCGTTTGCGTCGGGACGGGCCTCCATTGCGGTACACAGGATCACCATATCCACCGGCACTTCCACGATTCGGGCGGAGAGCGTATCCTCTGCTTTCACGATGAGCGTGCCGTCCTTTTCTTCAACCCGAGACGGCTTGCCGCGAATCATACGCACGCCTTCCATCTGCACGCGCTTGTAAAACTCCTCATACCCTTTACCAAAACAGCGCATGTCGATATAGAAATTGTAGACTTCGGTGTCATGCCCGCATTTGTCCTTAAGGAGGTGCGCGTACTTCAGTGCATACATACAGCAGGTGCGCGAACAGTACTCATGGTATTTTTGATCACGGCTGCCGATACAGTGGATGATGGCCACACGCTTCGGCGGATCGGTGAATTTGAGGGGGTCGGTGGGATCCCGTTTGAGGAGTTTTCCGCTGGTCGGACCAGTGGCGTTGGACAGGCGTTCAAACTCCAGGTTCGTAAAAACGTTGCTGTACTTTCCGTACCCATACTGCTCCATGGGTGTAGGGTCCAGCGGATCGAATCCGGTGGCCACAATGATGGACCCCACTTCGATCTCTTTTACCTTATCTTCCATGCCATGGTTAATCGCTTTAGCTTCGCAGGCGCTGACACACAGCTTGCATTCACAACATCCGCCGCAATCCACGCAGCGGGCCGCTTCGTTTTTAGCCGCTTCTTCTGAGAAACTCCTGTCGACCTCATCAAAACTGTTGACCCGTTGAATCGGATCCAGATGTTCGGATACCACTCGGGGAGCATTTTCAACGTCTTTTGATATTTCCTGCCAGTCGCTTCCCGGCGGCTCTTTAGCCGCCTGTTCTTCCACGTATTGATCGAGATCCTCACCGTTGATAAACCGGTGTATGGCCGCCACCGCCTTGTGGCCTGCCGCCACGGCCTCGATGACCGTTGCCGGCCCGGTCACTGCATCGCCGGCGGCAAAAACGTCGGAAATATTGGTTTGCAACGTGTGAGGGTTAACCCTGAAGGTGTTTCTTGAAGTCAGTTCCAGTTCGGACTTTTCTTCGATCCAGGTGACATCGATTTTCTGGCCGATGGCCGGTATCACCGCATCGCATGGAATGACGAATTCAGATCCCTCAACCGGAACCGGCCGCTGTCGACCGCTGGCATCGGGCCGACCGAGTTCGGTGCGAATGCACTCGAGGCCGGTCACCTTCCCGTCCTGACTCTGAATGCTTGCAGGAGCCGTAAGGTAGGAAAATTCGATCCCTTCCTCCTTGGCCCCCTCTATTTCTTCAGGATAGGCCGGCATTTCCCGTTCGGACCGACGATAAACCACCGTCACCTTCTCAGCTCCGAGACGCTTAACCACACGGGCGGCGTCTATGGCCACATTCCCGCCGCCGATGACAATGACCCGGTTGCCGGGAAGGTCTCTGCTGCCCAGATTCACCACTCTCAGAAAACCGACGGCATCGATGACGCCTTCGGTCTTATCTTCCCCCGGGATGTGCATCCAGATGGAGTCGTGAGCGCCGATTCCCAAAAATACGGCTGAATAACCGTCTTCCCGGAGATCCGCCAGGGACAGGCCCGGCCCGAAGCGAACGCCGGTTCTGACCTCAATCCCGTGTTTGAGAAGATAATCGATTTCACGGTCCAGTACATCAATCGGCAGGCGGTAGTCCGGAATCCCCACCCGGAGCATACCGCCCAGTTTATCCAGCGCCTCGAAAATGGTGACCTTATAGCCTTTCAATCGTAAATAATACGCCACCGAAAGGCCGGCGGGCCCAGAACCGATAATCGCAATCTTCTCCGGCCGGTCTTCAATCTCCGGCAGGGGCAACTCGGAAAGATCCACCTGGTCTGCTGCAAACCGTTTCAAATCACGAATGGCAAGGGCGGAGTCCACTTCGGCCCTGCGGCATTCTTTTTCACACGGGGCCGGACAGATCCGTCCGAGGGTTCCCGGAAGTGGGATGCGCTCCATGATCAGCTTTACGGCTTCCTGGTACCGGCCCAACTTGACCAGCGCGATGTAACCCTGCACATTGGTTCCGGCCGGACACGTCTGAACACAGGGGGCTCGGTCGTACTTGTCGATACAGTAGGTGATCGGAACGGCCTGGGGGAAGGGACGGTAGACGGCCTTTCTCATCTTTGTGCCCACATCCCATTCATTGGGAAACTCAACCGGGCAGGCCTTTTCGCACTCACTGCACCCGGTACAGTTATCCTCCACATAGCGGGACTTTTGTCGGACTTTTACCTTGAAATTGCCGATAAAGCCGCTGACATCTTCTACCTCGCTGTATGAAAGCAACTCGATGTTCGACTCCTGACCGACGGAGACCATTTTGGGTGTGCCGATGCAGGCTGCACAATCAAGGGTGGGGAATGTTTTGTCGTACTGGAGCATATGCCCGCCCACCGTTGGTTGTCGCTCTACCAGATATACTTTGAATCCGGCCTTGGCAATGTCAAGGGATGCCTGCATCCCGGCAATGCCGCCGCCCACGACCAGGGTGTTGGTGCATACCGGAAACGTGGCCGGGGTCAGCTCGGATTGATGGACGACCCGCATAATACCGGCTCCCACAAGAAGCTTGGCCTTTTTCGTGGCCTCGTCTCCATCCTCAGTGACCCACGACACATGCTCCCGCACGCAGACCATGTGAAACGCCCGATAGGGATTGAGACCGGCCCGCTGGCAGGCTCCACGAAAGGTTTTTTCGTGCATCCGCGGAGAGCAGGAGGCCACCACCACGCGGGTGAGTTTGTGCTCCCGGATGTCCTTTTCGATGAGTTCCTGTCCGGGATCGGAACACATGAACAGATAATCCCGTGCAACAGTCACGTTCGGCAACGTGGCAACGTATTCGGCGACTTCTTTTACCCGAACCCGGTAAGCGATATTGATACCGCAGTGGCAAATATAAAATCCGATTCGTTCAGACATTAAAAAACCTCCTGATCTAAGCCTACGCTCACAAGTTCCGCCGTATCCGCTTCCTCCGTTATCTCCACCGACTGCAATAGCAATTCAGCCAGATCTCGGACGATAATTTGATCCTCGACTCCGAGTTCGGTTACAGCCTCGTTAAGCATACGGATGCAATAGGGACAAGCTGTGGCCATCACCTCGGCGCCGGTGCGAAGTGCCTCTTCTATGCGCAGCACACCGAAGCGCTGCTCGACCGGATAGTCGCTCCATGCACCGCCGCCGCCACCGCCGCAGCATATGCTGTTTTCTTTATGATTGGGCATCTCCACCAGCGTCAGTCCCGGAATGCTTTGAAGCACCCGTCGAGGCGCTTCGTAGATGCCGCTGTGACGTCCCAGATAACAGGGATCGTGGTAGGTAACCAATCGATCGACTGTCTGCACGGGCTTTAAACGGCCCTCCTTAAGGAGCCGGTCGAGAAGCTCCGCATAATGCTCGCTGCCCACAGCGCCCTTCAATTCATCATAATTTTTCCGGAAAGCGTTCAAACAGTGGGGAGAGGTGGTCAATATCTTTTTTACACCGGCTCGCAAAAATTGGTCGGTGTTATTGCGGACAAGCCCTGAGAATATATCGTGGGCACCGATCTGGTTCGCCGGGTCGCCACAGCAGCTTTCTTGGGTGCCGAGTGTGCCGAAAGAGATCCCTGCATATTCCAGCAGCCGGGGCAGCGCTCGCCCGGCGATTTGATTGCGTTGAGAGGGGCTTGAGTCATATGCCGTCGTACAGCAGGTGAACAGGCAGTACTCATGCTCGGGTGTAAATGAAGGGATACTCAAATCCCCGGTCCATTCCAGGCGTTTTTCACGGTCACCACCCCAGGGGTTGCCGTTTGCTGTCAGGCTGTTTAGCGGTTCTGTAAAACGTTCTGGGATCTTTCCGACTGAAACATTGAGTGCCCTCACCGCCTTGGCGACATCGGTGATCTCTATTCCGCGCGGGCAGTTCTCTTCGCACGCATTGCATGTTACGCAGCTCCAAACAGCCTGGTCCACAGTCTGTTCGGTGCCGCCGTCCAACGCGAGCTGACGAAGAATCTGACGCGGGCTGTATGAGGAGACCTGGTTCCACGGACATACGCTGGTACAGGAGCCGCATTGAAGGCAGCTCATAAACGTATCACCGACCTCGGCCATTACCGCTTCAACATCGACGCCGGATGCTGTTGATGCCTTCTCCTTGACGCCGGCTAAAAATATGGCCAGCGGCCTGTAGAAAAGATGCGACCATTTGCCAAAGGGGACCTCTATAACCAGCATCGGCACGGCCACCGCCAGGTGGATGACATACATGACATATGTTCCCATAGGCCACCCGGCCAAGCGAACAGCGTGCATAATAATGCCGGTCAGCGTCGTTAAGAAGAGGAGGATTAAAAAAAGCCAATCGGACAAATGAGAGTAACGGTGGATGGTTTCCTTTTTTTTGAGCCGGCTGCGGAACATCTCCACCGTCATAATCAGCAAGACACCGGTGGCGTAATAACCGAAGATACTCGTAAAATGCCAGTTGCTGTCATCCACCTGAAACCAGCGAATGAAAACGATCACCAGGGTCATCATGGTCAGGTAGCCGGTAACCAGGATAAAGTGCTTCTGCCACCGGCCCCGGTCTTCCCCGCATTCCCTCCAGCTTTTCTGGGTCAAGAAATGCAGGATAAAAGTTTTTGCTTCTGCAATATAAAGCGAAAGCGGCGCCTTGGTATCTGTCATGATGAATCGATACATTCTGAATGCGTTTGACATCAGAAAAGCCGACAGGATGGCACCCATGGCCAAATCGCCGATCTCAATCCAAAGCACCGGCACGAATGTGTTGACGGAAACACGATCCGTAACGATCGGTCCATGAAAAAAATAAAAAAGAGCGATGATGCCGAAAGCGATGATGCTCAATGCACCCAGTTCCCATGTTTCCGACAGGTAAAAGCGCTTGGCCAGGCCGGTCCAGTCATACTGGGTGGTCAACCATCGGCGGGTGGCCATCATCGTCTCAGCCGGCTCAGCCTCCCGGGGACAATCCGTATTGCATTCACCGCAGTAATAGCACAGCCAGGGCTCCGGTGATGCGAGCAGCTTGTCCTTAAGCCCCAGCTGAAGATAACGATAGATCTTTCGTGGAAACGCATTCGTTCCGGTGGACAGGGGACACGATGCACTGCAGACGGCACACTGCATGCAGAGTTCCATGTCCTTAGCCCCGAATTTTGCCACTTCCTGATACAGTTCGGAATCAACACGGTAATTCATCAGTCCAGACAAGTCCTTTTTATAAGCAGTTTTTTTAACATCAACATACCCGCCCGATGAGGTGTAAATGCCGCGTCTTCATTTGTTTCGGATATCTGTTCTCTTTTTCACCTGAACCCGATAGGATGCGTCCTGTTCCATCTCTTCCATAACGATCAAATCATATGCAAAATCGGGTAAAATTTTAAACATGTCTGTTCGGGTATCCGGATCTCGTCCAAGTATTTCCAGTATCTCATTTGGTTTCATTTCCCTGAACATCTGCGTTACCTTAAGGAGGGAAATCGGAGGAATTATCCCCCTAAGATCAAGATAATGATCTGCTTTGGGTTTCAAGTTAAACACCCTCCATCAGTGTTCAGGGTTTTTATTTCAGCAAAGTTGATGCCAACTGAAAAATTGTGGGCTTTGCCCCCATTGGAATACTGGAGTAATGGAATGCTGGAATATTGGGCTTAAAGATGGTTATTTCAATAACTGACTTATATTACTTGTTTTTATAACCATTATCCCATAATTCCATTTAGGGGATAAAATAACTGAGGTCATTAATATAAAACGATTCTCCCGCTTCAGCTCTGATATTTTTGTTGCATTTTAGTGTTAAAATGTTAAATATTGGCATTTAACAACTGCTAATTTTTAACAGGGAACGATTCATGTTTGAACAGGAATTAAACAATTACTGGAAGATTGTTGTGGATACGATCCAAGATGGTGTCATGATTGTTGATGAAAGCGGGACCATTGTTTCAGTCAATAAAGCACTTGAAAAAATTACCGGGTATTCTCGCGATGAGATATTAGGGAAACCCTGTACCATATTAAACTGTGATATCTGTGAAATCGTACTTGAAAAAAAGGGGGAGTTCTGGTGCAAGTTATTCAAAACCGGTGCCCTGGAATTGCGGGAATGTTCATTTAGAAAAAAAGATGGGAGCGACATCCAGGTCTTAAAAAACGCTTCGCTGCTTCATGACAGCGAAGGTAGAGTTATGGGAGCTGTAGAAACCGTCACCGATATTTCAGAAGTTGTTGAAAAAGATAACCAAATCGCCGAACTTCGCCGAGAACTCAGATCAGAAAACGGCTTCCATGGTATTTTGGGAACATCTCCTGAAATGCAATGGGTATTTGATCTCATAGAGAATGCGGCTCAGTCTGACGCTCCGGTAATTATTTTTGGAGAAAGCGGAACCGGAAAGGAATTGGTGGCCAGAGCCATCCACGAAGCGAGCATGCGCAAGGACACTCCTTTTGTGAAGGTAAACTGCGCCGCCTTGAATGAATCGCTGCTCGAAAGCGAGTTGTTCGGACATGTGAAAGGCGCGTTTACCGGCGCCTTTCAAAATAGAGAGGGACGGTTTGAAGCGGCACACCGCGGATCGATTTTTCTGGATGAAATTGGGGACTTGCCGCTTTCCACCCAGGTGAAACTGCTGCGGGTCCTTGAAGAAATGGTAATCGAAAAGGTGGGGGATAATAGGCCCATAAACGTCGATGTCCGAATCATATCCGCAACAAACAAGGATCTGAAAGCGCTCGTGGACAAAGGACATTTTCGGGAGGATTTATTTTACAGAATCAATGTGATTCCGATAACCGTTCCTCCCTTAAGAGATCGGGTAGATGATATCCCCATTTTGGCCGACACTTTTTTTCGAAGGATAAAACTGAAGAATAATAAGAAGATTCAAGGCATTACAAATGAGGCCATGAAGCTGTTGATGGAATACGCTTGGCCGGGAAATGTGCGGGAATTGAAAAGCGCCTTTGAATATGCTTTTGTGACCTGCCAGAATGCTTTGATACTGCCCGAACACCTGCCACCGAATGTTATTCACGAGAAGACGATATTAAAAAGGGTTAAGACACCGTCTCCGAGTCGGGAAGAATTGAAGAAACAGCGTCTGGTCAAGGCGCTTGAACAGACCAATGGAAATCAATCTGAAGCAGCCGCCATTTTAGGGATTTCACGGGTAACCGTCTGGAATCAGGTGAAAAAATTCGGCATCAACCTCAAGCGGGGGATTGATGCTTGATGCAAGTGTTCTTAGCCACTGTTGGGTATTGCAGTTGGTTTGTTCGCTCAAAGTGGGAGTTTGAAGTGACTAAAGTGAGCTAAAGTGCCTAAAATTGATGTATCCTGTCGATTCTATGTATTCTTTCCGATGGAGGTAAAAAGCGCAAGTAATTCACTGCATTCATTGTAATCACTTTTCACTTGGTCCCAGGATAACCATTTTGCCTTTATAATGACTTCTATCCAATATTGAGTTTCGCTTGCTTCACTTTCACAAATCTTAATCTTATTTCTAAAATCAGCCCGACTTCTGGCCCTGTTGGCTTCGCGGTAGTTCGCACCGATTGACGTTCCGGATTTAGTCATTTGGTTTCTCACGACCAAACCCTCTGGAGTATTGGGCAGGGTGGTTGACAGCCGAATAATGCATACAGCGAATTTTTTTGTTCGGCTTTCGAGCTGTTTAGAAAACGCTTTGTCGTCCATAATATTAATTGACCGCGCTGAAAGCGCATTCCTCAATTTTAGCTCACTTTAGGCACTTTTAATTTTAAATTCTTGGAGTTAACTTGAGCGTCAGCGTATTTTCAAATACATGTACTAAGAGTGCCGTGCCGGTATTCTTATTTTATCGGCAGCTGAAGACGAAATTCCGCTCCCTGCCCCGGCCGGCTGTCCACCTCCACCGAACCTTTATGGCGTTCCATAATCCCGAATACTGTCGAAAGTCCGAGCCCTACGCCGTAGCCCTCCTGCTTTGTGGTGAAAAAGGGTTCGAAGATATGGGACAAGTCTTTTTCCGGGATTCCGGTTCCGGAGTCTTTCACGCGGATGGTTGCCCGGTTCTTTTCGAGGTCGACCCCGCCGGATAACTCCATGGCGCCCCCATCCGGCATGGCATCGATGGCATTGAAGATGAGGTTGATGACACATTGCTGCAATTGATTATAATCCCCCAAAACCGGCGGAATTTTCGGGTCAATGGAAAGCGTGAGATGAATGTTGCTCAGTTCCAGTTTGTGCCGGCTCAGGATCACGCATCGATTTAAAAGTTCCTCGATCTGTACCTCTCCGAAAGCAGGGGGCGATTTCCGGGAAAAGGTCAGAAGGCTTGAGATGATCTTGGAACAGCGACCGGTTTCGCTCTCCACCAGTTCAAGGTATCTTCTGAACTTCTCTCGACGGTCTTCGGATAACGGTCCGCGGTTTATGATTTGAAGCATCAGGTGGAGATAGTTGAGGATGCCGGCAAGCGGATTGTTGATCTCATGAACAACACTGGCTGCTAATCTTCCCAAGGACATCATCTTGTCCTGATGGAGGATGCGTGCCTGATCGGCGACTTCCTGCTCCAGTTTTCGAAGCTCACGAAGATCTCTGAAGTAATAGACCAGCCCGGTCTCTTGCCCTTCGTCCAACAAAACCGTTGCCGATGCTTGAACGGGAATTTGATGTCCCGAATTCCCCACCAGTGTCGTTTCATAAAGGTGAAGGCGGTTCTTTCCTCCGTATTTCTCCCCTTCAAGCGCTTCTTTCAATCGTTCTTTCTCGCCGGGAAGAAAGATCCGATCCAACGTCATTTTATTCAGAACCTCTTCTCTGCCGCAGCCGATCATCTGTTCCATGCTTTTATTGAAAATAACCACCTGTTCATTCTCATCGCATCCCAGGATTCCATCCATGGCGCTTTCAATGAGATTTCTCTGGAATGAAAAGGTCTTCATCAGTTCCTGGGCGGTTTCTGCCTTTTCTTTTTCTAACAGTGCCGTATAGTCTTTGAGTTGTTTTCTGGATGTATACCGCTCCTTTGCGCGCTTCAGTGCCAGGTGAAGCGCCTCATCATTAATCGGTTTGGTAATAAAATCCGAAGCATCGCGTTGCAGAGCCCGGATGGCCAGGTCCATATCTCCGAAGGCGGTGGCGACGATGACCTCAATATCCGGGTTGTGGGTCTTCACATGCTCCAACACTTCAATTCCATCCATTCCGGGCATCCGGATATCGGTGATGACGATCTGAGGGGATATCTCCGCTGCCATACGGATTCCGGTTTCTCCATCCTGTGCGG
>DUZK01000140.1 GCA_013349495.1 Deltaproteobacteria bacterium | reverse complement strand
TTGGGTCTTGTCGATATGAAAGACCGAGACCGTTATTTAGACCGCATGAAAAGAACCGGGGAAACCCGTGACATGGAAATCGATTTTACGGTCAAAGACGGCTCGGTTCTCCATATTCTGGTCTTTTCCAAGCACATCAGGATTTACGGAGAAGATCTTACGGTTACGGTCCTTTTCGATGTAACGGAGCGCAAGTGGCTCGAATCTCAACTGCAGCAAGCCCACAAAATGGAAGCCGTGGGAACCCTGGCGGGCGGCATCGCTCATGATTTCAACAACATACTGGGGATCATTATCGGAAACACCGAGCTGGCGATCGATGACGTTCCCGAGTGGAACCCGGCCCGCCACAACCTCAATGAAGTGCACAAGGCATGCATCCGGGCAAGGGATGTGGTCAGACAGATCCTTACCTTCAGCCGCCAGGCAGGTCCTCAATTAAAACCGGCCAAGATCAGTCCGATTATCACCGAATCGCTTAAGTTGATACGGTCATCAATCCCTTCCACGATAGAAATTCGTCAAAACATTTCAAATGAATTCGATACGGTAAATGCCAACCCGACTCAGATCAACCAGATTCTCCTGAATCTTTGTGCAAATGCCGCCCATGCAATGGAGGAAAAGGGCGGGGTATTAGAGGTAACTTTGGAAAATGTGACATTCCATGAAGAATCGGTAAAGCCTAAGCCCGAATTAAGTCCCGGAGTCTATGTGAAGCTGTCGGTTAGGGACACCGGCCACGGCATCAAGCCTGAGAACCTGGATCGGATTTTCGACCCGTATTTCACAACCAAAGAGGTCGGCAAGGGAACGGGCTTGGGTTTGGCGGTTGCACATGCCATTGTAAAAAATCACGGCGGAGTGATTACAGTTGCCAGCAAGATCGATGAGGGAACGGAATTTCAAGTATTCCTTCCGATCTGCGGCATCGAAGTGGAAACAGATATTGAAACGAATAAAAGCTTGCCGAAAGGTAATGAGCGAATCCTTTTGGTCGATGATGAAAAAGAGATTGTAGCAACGGTTCGTATGCTCCTTGAACGGCTGGGCTACGACGTCACGGACAGCGCGAGGAGTATAGATGCGCTTGAAAATTTTAGAAATGATCCTGAAGCCTACGATTTAGTCATTACAGACATGACAATGCCCCACATGACCGGAGACCAATTGGCCAAAGAAATTCTGGACCTTCGTCCGGATATCCCTGTCATTTTGTGCACCGGGTTCAGCGAACGGATCAATAACCAGGTGGCAAAAGATATCGGAATTCGTGAACTTCTCATGAAGCCGATTATGCTGGCTGAATTGGCGAATACCATCAGACAGGTTTTGGATGGATAATAATTCGAGATTTCAGAAAAACTGCTGATTTTTTGAGAATCAGACCCTAACCCCGATAAGTCGGAAATTCCAAATTACAAATCTCAAATATCAAACAAATCACAATGACCGAAATTCAAAATCCCAAACATGCTCAGGATATCGAAAAACGAACCTATCAAAACTGTTTTGGTCATTGGATATTGAAATCTGCAATTTGTTTGTGATTTGCTTGCCCGCCGTTTTTCTGGTGGGGTGCTTGTTATTTGAGATTTTAACAGGCGCTTGTGTATTGGTTTTTCCAGTAAAATGAAAAAATATTTTTTAGGCACCGAATAGAAGTTAAAAGTTAAAACTTCAAAAAAGGTGCCACTTCCTGCACATGCCGGATGGACTGTCTTACCCACTCATCCGGATTTTCGATTTGATCGCCTGGAAATCCCAGTTCAAAACTGACCACCAGTTCATCATAACCGAACCGTTTCGCTTTTTCATCCACATCAACGGCTCTTAACATTTCAAGCGTTTCAGCCACCGGCGTGAAACCGGTCCCCACAATCTGGTTGGTGTGCCGCATGGGTTCGTGATCGCTGATGTGAGCATGAACAATCGTAGCCCCCAGAGAACCGATATCTTCTGCCTGCTCCCTCGATAGGGCGATATGGCCCAGATCGATCAGGTTGACAAAATTGGAACGATTCACATCCTCCTGCATACGAACCGATGAGGCCATATCATTCACCAGAAACCAGACATACGGCTCGGTTTCCTGGGCGATGTACACTTCCCGGTCAACTGCATAGTCGCATACCCGCTGGCAGAACCTCACCGCTTTGGACCAGGCTTCTCTTCTGTCGACTTTCATATCCCATAGTCCGGCATTGAACATGATCTGATTGATTCCCCAGCTTACAGCCAGATCAACCCCCTCGCACAAATACCGGTATGACGATTCATACTCGGCTTCTGAAGCAGACCCGATATTGTGCGGTGCATGGAGCACGTAGTTTCGAGGTTCGAGACCGAGCGCATCCAGAGTATCCTTTACTTTCATCCGCTCATCTTCAGATAGATGCCTGGGCCCTGCATTGAAAGTACCGTGAAGGTCCACATAATGGAAACCCAGGGCGGCCGCCCGCTCCAGGCTTTCGAATACCGATGCGCCGTTTGCAATATGCCAAATACCGGTCAACATGCCTAATTTCATATCTAAAACCCTTTTCCATTTATGAAGCTGTCTTAATAATGTACCTGACGGTCGGTTGAATCAGAATATATTGAAACAAAAATAGAGTGTCAATTCAAACCATTGCCTATTGACTTGTAGCACATTTTCAAAATATCAGTGACCCGTATGATAAAAGAGTCTATTAATTTTAATCAAGCGAATTGAACTTTTTTCCGAGCCGCCAGGCTGAAAGGAGAAATGATTATGGCGGGACGTCTAAAGGATCGTGTTGCAGTGGTCGTGGGGGCCGGTTCATGCGGGCCGGGATGGGGTAACGGCAAGGCTGCAGCAGTGCTCTACGCACGCGAGGGGGCCCGGGTTTTCTGTGTGGATATCGATTCGAAAGCTGCCGAAGAAACCCGTGACATTATTATAAAAGAAGGCAATATGGCCGCATCTTATACTGCTGATGTCAGCAGGGGGAATCAGGTGGAAGCCATGGTAAATGCCTGCCTGTCCGCTTTTGACCGAATCGACATACTGCATAACAACGTCGGTATTGTCGAGCATGGCGGCGTTGTGGAAACCACCGAAGATAGTTGGGACCATGTGCTGTCGGTAAATCTCAAAAGCATTTTCTTAACTTGCAAACATGTCCTGCCCCATATGGAAAAGGCGGGCAAGGGGGCCGTCATCAACATCTCCTCAACCGCCGGCGTCCGTCACATGGGAACGAAATACTGCTCATACACATCCACCAAAGCAGCCATTATTCAATTGACGCGTGACATTGCCATGAACTATGCCCGCAGCGGCATTCGGGCCAATACGATTATTCCCGGGGTGATTCACACGCCTTTGGTGGAGCAATTCTATGGCGGGTACTCACAGCAAGAACGTGAGCGTATGATCGCATATCGAAACGATCAAATTCCAATGGGCCGGATGGGCGACGCCTGGGATGTGGCACATGCTTCATTGTTTCTGGTGTCGGATGAAGCCAGGTATATTACCGGAACCGAGATCGTTGTGGACGGCGGGTTGATCGCAAAGTGCCTTTAATTGATCCTGCCCGAATAGGACGCAGACTCACCGGCCGATCCTGAAGATATAAGATGGCGGGCAGGTTTTCGCTGAAACTCGCAGATAATAAATGATTCTTCAATAATCCTGATAATCTGTGTTGATCTGTGTCCTAAAAAAGGAAAACCCCGAGTGACCCTTTCTGAAATTTGACTTCCCCTTTCGGTTTATCTCGGCACCGCCGCCCGATTTCCCCTCGCAGGCAAAACCTTCGAGTTTCCATCGAACTTTGCTCCCAAGCGTCTGAATCAAATCCCTTACTTTGGATCTCTCGGGGTTAGCTTCTATATTATATAAACGGAATTGTTTGTCAAGCTTTTTTTCTACTTTTTTTAATTTTTTTTACTTCTTTTTAACCTGCTGATTTACTTCTAAGTTTTTCTTTTATGTCTTCTCAAGGCCCGTCACTTGGTCTTTTAGAATTCCGACATAAGGTAAGTTTCTGTAAAGTTGGAGAAAATCGAGTCCATACCCGACCACAAATCTGTCGGGGATCTTATATCCGCAAAAATCGATGGGAACGTTGACAATTCTCCTCGCCGGTTTGTCCAGGAACGTGCACAATCGGATACTTTTCGGTTGCCGTGCCTGAAGGTTACGGAGAATATAGCCGACGGTCATACCGGTATCCACAATGCCTTCGATCACGAGCAGTTCGCGACCCTCGATGACATGGTCAAGATCTTTGACAATGCGTACGGCTCCGCTGGTCGGCTGGGTGCCGTGGTAACTCGACACGGCGATAAAATCCATCTTTAAAGGAATCTTAATATGCTTGATAAGATCACTCATAAACATGATACACCCTTTGAGCACTCCAACCAGTATGGGTACCACGCCTTTATAGGCCTCTGAGATTTCTTTTCCCATCTCGGACACGCGTTTCTCAATGGCTTCGGAATCAAACAAAACTCTAACAATGTCACGGTCTAATTCGTTCAAGTTCATTCTCCAAGGTTATTCCCATTTTTTTTCAATTCATAAATCGAAAATCAACAATCGTAAATCGAAATTTTCATAGTTCTTCTTTTTTCGGTTCATGATCGGCTGTTTCAGACTCCGGCGCCAACAGCCCGTATTTTGCCATCAGTCGATAGAAATCACGTTGATAAAAAATCCGGATATTGATTTCTGGGTATAATTTCCGCAGCTTACGCACTTTTCGATTCTTACGGGTAACAAGGCTCTGTTTCATTGTGGTGAGTTCAATGTAAAGATCCTGTTCGGGCAGATAAAAATCCGGTGTAAACGCTTCGACTACCTTTCCCTCCGCATTGGTTTCCAGCGGGAAACTGTCCGGCTCATAGGAGAAGGGAATTCCGTAGAATTCCAGAAAACGGGCGAATTCCTCCTCGGAGAAGTGTACGAAGTGATCGTTTTCCCGATCTTCTTCCGATTCGGAAACAATATTTTCAATAATCTGGCTTCGCTGAACCTGCTGTATCTGCATCTCGTCCACAGCGCAGCAAATAAGGTTCAAGGCCTGGTCTATTGACAGACGATTCATTTGAAGGGTCAGGTCATACAGATTCGGATCTGCCCAATTAAGGTGGTAAAGAAATCGTAAGTATCTGAAGCGTTGATTTTCAAGATCTCTTGTCCATCTCCTGGCCTCGCGGGATGACATCTCTTCGTTTGACTGTATATTTCGGACCCGGAATTGACGAGACGCGACAATCTTTACATGCAGTGTTCCGGGACAATTTCTGAATAACCCCTGAGCGCCTCTGCCGATGACAACGAGATCATGATCTTCCGCCAATTGAACAATCAGCTCCGGCAGCAATCTAACGGTTGCTTCGGTTTCGGAATCGATGTCCAGGTCATCAAGCGGAATCCATTCGTCATCGTTTTTAATACTTGCTGCATCGGGATCAACCTCGCTCCAATAATCCACAAGCCTGGACTTGTCCACCAGCATGAATCCCAGTTTGCCGGCAAGACGAGCTGCAATCTCTTCACCAAAAGCCCCGGGTTCTCTGGAAATGGTAATAACCGCCATTTAGGTCTCCTGTTTTTATTTAGACTGAACCTAGGAAACCAAAGCGGAAAAGTCAAGATTAAGGTCTAAAATATGCTCTTTTACTTAATGTTGATATGTCCGCCACCTCCGCCCACGAACAGAACCGGGACGTCTCAAATCAGAAATTTCACTCAAAACACTTAAAATTATTTGATTTTTTTTAAAAATCTGATATCAACGGGTTATTCAATATCACACCCATTGCGTTCAGCTCTGCGGAAATTAAAATATTTCTTTGATACCGATGGATGATTCGGTAAATCCGGCGACCTTATAATGGCAATAAACTGGAAGCTATCTCAAAAATTGAACTAAACTTAATTCCTTAAATTGCCGTTACTATAAACAGGTTAACTCTGGTCTATAATAAAAAAGAAGGTGGAAGCGTGAATCAGATATCAAAATCAAAAATATCGCTTATCTTTTTCCTAATCCTCTTTTCATATGGGATTGTTTGCCATCCGGAAAGTGCAATCGCCTCTGAAACAATATCCTTGGGTGAAAAAGAGAGCATCTTCTCAAAAAAAATAGCAGATCTGGCTGAATGGTTCATCGGCCTGCCCTATAAATTCGGAGGAGATGCGACAACCACGTCGGAAATCGATAACTCCCATCTCATATGCCTAATCTATGAGGAAGCCGCCAAACAGGCAGCCTTTCGTTTTAGCGGGTATATGCCCATGAAAAACCTCCTCCAGAATACACAAGAGGTCGATCCCCATGAAATAAAAGTGGGCGATTTGATCGTGCTGCAAAATGATCATGCGGCTTTGATCTATAAATTTGAAAGCGACAGCAAGTTCTTTATGGTCTACGCGTCTGAAAAACGTCAAAAGGTTTTTTCCTTTAACAGCCATAATGAGGTTTACAATGCGCATTGGCTTAAAAACCTGAAGGGGTTTTTCAGATTGAGCAAACATATGCTGGTTCCAGCAGATTAGCATTTTGCCTCTAACACCCCACTTCGGAGAAATCGTTTGACCTCAGATAGCAGACGATTTCTTCTTTGGATTTGAATCCCTCAGAAATAATACCGGCGATTTGATCTAAGCTGGTTGTTTGGGGGTTATGATTCTTCGGTAGCGTCTCAGACCTCCTTTATGGCTGTATGTTTCCTTTACAATGACCGTGGCGGACAGCGATGAGTTCCGCAACAATGCTGACGGCAATCTCCGCCGGTGTCTGGGCCCCGATGTTCAGACCGATGGGAGAGTAGATCCGTTTCAAAACATCTTCCGAAAATCCCTCCTTGCGAAGCGTCATATAGATACCATCCCGTTTTCTGCGGCTTCCGATCATTCCGATATATTTGGCAGGGGTCCTGAGCGCCTGTGAGACGACTTCCCGGTCGTGTGAATGCCCCCGCGTTACAACCACCAGAAAGCTGTTTTCATCTACCTCTATCCCGCCAAAACACCCCGAAAAGGAATCGATAACTATAATTTCACCGGCTTCCGGAAACAGTTTCGGATTTGCAAAATCCTCCCTGTCATCCAAAACCACAGGATAGAATCCCACTGTTCGGCAAAACGGTGTCAGAACCTGCGATATATGGCCTGCTCCGAAAATGAAAACGACCTCAGGCAAATTGATGGGTAGAATGAAAAAACGCTCCTTCCTCAATCTCGTCAACAGGGGAAAATGATTACCCGTTTCATTGGACAGCGATTCTACTTCTTCAGCGGAGACCGGCAGGGTTCCGGGATCGGCTCCATCTATAGAGAAAAGCCCCAATCCGGTTCGAATCCCTCCGGAATGCTCCTGGATGGAAATAATCAGGTGAACCGTATTCCGCTGCTTGAGATGATTCAAAAGCTTCTCATATAGCGCAACGGTTGTCGCTTCCGATGGATAAATCCGGTTAATTAATACCGCCACGGTGCCGCCGCAGATCATACCGTCATCTGCTGCCGCATCTGCATCCAGGTTAAAGGTTTTACACACCGGCTTGCCGGATTGTATGACGGTTTGGGCAAGATCCATGACTTGAGCCTCCAGAAGGCCTCCCCCGACAGTTCCGGCCGTAAAACCGTCTTCTGTGAGGAGCATCATGGCTCCCGCCTCTCGCGGCCCGGAACCGGTTCGCGAAATGACACAGGCAATAGCCGAGTGTGTTCGGCTTTCAATCATCCGTTGAAGGTGTTTGTAAAAATCCGGCAGATATTTCATTCGCTCCCCTCTCTTTATTTGTTATCTAAGGGTATCTCGGGTTTTTAGATCCATTGAAAATAGAAGTCATAATTATACATTCTTTGCAAACATAAATCATCTGCTGTCTCATGAGTCTTTTCAGCCGATTTAAGTTTCGCACCTTGAAATAGGATATGATGTGACATGGACGGTGACCAATAGTATTTTTTAGCATGATCGGTGTTGTATATTTCTTGCTTTCATGCTTTTTTTACAAATTGTTTTTTCATCAGGAAGTTGAGGGAGGGTTGAACCGCGATGCAACGGATCAAGGAAAAGGATCTGACAAAGATCGTTACCAAGGTTTTAAGAAAAGCCGGGAGTGAAGAAGCTGAGGCTGCTCTGGTGGCAAAGCATCTGGTCCTGTCCGACCTTTGTGGACACGAGAGCCACGGAGTCGGCATGGTCCCATACTATCTTCAATATATCCGTAAGGGTATACTCCATCCAAATACCCCTGTGAAACTGATTAAAGATGAAGACGCAATCCTGGTGTTTGACGGTCAGCGAGGGTATGGGCAGAGAACAGCCTCTGAGGCCATGGAAAAGGCCATTTCCAGATGCAAGGAGAAGGGAGTTGCCGTAATGGCGCTACGCAATGCGCAGCATATGGGCAGGATAGGTGCATATGGGGAGCTAAGCATTCAAGCGGGCCTTGTCTCCCTCCACTTTGTAAATGTTTTCGATCATGATCCCATCGTGGTCCCCCATGGCGGCCGCGACGCACGATATGCAACCAATCCGGTCTGCATGGCCATGCCCGGAACAGAGATTACGCCGCCGGTTCTTCTGGATATGGCCACAAGCAAGATTCCCATCGGCAAAGCCCGTGTCGCCATGGAGGCCGGCAAACAACTGGCCGATGATCAGTTACTGGACCCGGATGGCAACCCGACGAATGATCCGAGCTTTGTGTTCAGTGATCCCAAAGGGGCCTTGATCCCATTCGGCCTTCATAAAGGATACGGCATCGCCTTTTTCTGCGAACTGCTTGCCGGTGTGTTGACGGGAGGGGGTACCATTCAGCCCGAAAACGAACGCATGAACGGCATAGGAAACAATATGCTGGTGTTTCTGGTTGACCCGATACGTCTAGTGGACCACCAGTGGATGCACCACGAAATAGATGCGATAGTCTCTTTCGTAAAGGAATCCCCGCCTCAAGACCCTGACACACCGGTTATGGTCGCCGGCGACCCGGAGAGGAAGGCTTTGGCTGAACGGCGAAAGAACGGTATTCCCGTAGATCCTGTAACCCTGGAAGGGATTCTTGCAGGGGGTGAGGCGGTCGGTATCGAGAGATCCGAATTAGAGTCTTATATTTCCTGATTGAACCGATGCCATACGCTTTCAGATTGACGCCCCTTTTCGTAAGGGTTCCGAATGCAGCCAATCGATATAGGTAACGAGTTCTTCTTGCCGATCATGCATCGGCACTTCGATAAGGGCGGGACGATCGGCTGCCAATGCATTTTGCAGGATCGCTTTGAAATCCGACAGATCTTCGACCCTCGCGGTATAGGCGCCGAAGGATTCCGCAAATTTCACGAAATCCGGATTATGCAACTCCGTACCGATGGTGCGCCCCTCAAATCCCTTTTTCTGAGATCCTTTAATCGCACATAGCGCTCCATCATTAACAACCACCGTGACAACATTGATCCCATATTTCATGGCCGTTGACAATTCTGCGGCGCCCATCATAAATCCGCCATCCCCTATAAAACAGACCACCGGCTTGTCCGGACAGGCGACCTTTGCTCCGATCGCTGCCGGAAATGCGTAACCCAATGATACGGCGATACAGGGATATAGAAAGGTTTCCGGCCGATATACAGGATATTCGGCGAAAGATCCATATCCGAGGGAGCACACATCCACCGCGATGATCCCGTCCTCGGGAAGAACTTCACGGATTTCCGGTAATATCGGAAGAGGCGGTTGGGTGTTAAACTTCTTTCGGAATTCTTCTAAAGCGGGTGTCCACACATCTTCCCGCTCGTCAACCGCCTCGATGAGTGCTTCCAGCGTCAACTTGAGATCGGCCTCCACACTGAAATCGCATGCATATTCCCTTCCGATTTCCCTTGTGTCTTCTTCGATCTGAATCATCGGCCTCGGAAAATCGATGCTCCAATAACTTGAATCAACAGAAGTAAAGCGGACGCCAATCACCAGCGTGCAATCGGCACGTTGAAAAGCCTGACCGGCCAAAAAACCGTAGCTGTTCCGGATGGCAAGGGGATGGTCTTCCGGCAATGCACCTTTAGCACGCCGGGACACCGCACCGGGTGCGTTGAGTTTCTCGGCCAGTTTCCGCAGCAGTGTACAGGCGCCGGCGGATACAACGGCTGAGCCGGCGAACAAAACCGGCATCTTTGATCGCTTCAGGATTTCGGCCACGGACCGGATGTCGTTGGGTTTCGGTGCAGGCCCTTCAGCCCGCTTAATACGAGGCGGAATCACAACATCTGCTTCACTGCTGACAACATCGCTGGGAAATTCCAATACCACAGGCCCTGGTCTTCCTGTTCGCATTTCGTGAAATGCTTTTTCGATGGCAACGGGAATATCTTCCACTTTCCGGACAATCGCGCAATACTTTGTACACGGCTCGAAAAAGCGCATCTGATCCAGGCCGTGAAACATTTTACTCTGATCTTTCGAGTAAAATTTGGAATTGCTTTGCCCTGTGATCAACAAAACCGGCACGCAATCCGAATACGCCTCCAGAATGCCGGTGGCAGCGTTGCTCGCCCCCGGGCCCGGAACCGTCAAAGCTACCCCGACGTCTCCGCCGGCACGTGCACATCCGTCTGCCATCTTGGTTGCCGCCCACTCATGACGCACGAGATAATGATCGATCACCCCATCCCCGCATCTCAAGAGCGCATCATAAATCAAATTGTTCTGGGTTCCGGGCATCCCGAATACACTGCCCACACCTTGTGATTTCAAACACTCGATCAGAATGTCTGCACCCTTCATGCTCATTCTCCTCACATCCTATGCCTTATATTAGTGCCTTAATAATTATTTTTGTGCTTTTTCTGGCAGAATATTTTTGAATGCAATAATAAGCTGCTCAAAGAAGTGCATAAAATGCCTAAAGTTGTGGAATTCTATCCTTTTTATAAAAAAAGATAGAGCAAAGCGATACCTTAACTTTAGGCACTTAAAACTTTAGTTCACTTGTAACTTTTCCGGCTTGTCCGGGCTAG
>DUZK01000139.1 GCA_013349495.1 Deltaproteobacteria bacterium | reverse complement strand
CAGTGCCTCGACCCGATTCCAGACATTCGGAATAGGATCCAGTGAAATCGCAACCACTGCCGATATCACGTCTTTCGGGTATCCGTCATCCGCTAAAAGTTGAACAACACGACTCCGAATGAATGACATGACCTTATCGGTTGTATCATTGTTGTCGGGAGCGCGCTCACCGCCGTAATATGAAAGGCTCTGATTGACGGCATCCCTCAAGGAAAAGGTATAGTGTTTGTCGAGCATGATTTGAACCACCCCGATGCCTTGCCGGCGCAATGCATAAGGATCCGACGTCCCGGTCGGGATCAGGCCGATGTTGAAGCATCCGCATATGGTATCCAGCTTATCGGAAATAGCAAGCAAAGCGCCGGCATCGGTTTCCGGGAGCGCTCCACCGGAATAGGTGGGGCGGTAATGTTCCTCAATGGCGGCGGCTACAGCTTCGCCCTCGCCTTTAACCGATGCATACACTCTTCCCATGATCCCTTGAAGTTTGGGAAATTCGCCCACCACTTGGCTGACAAGATCCGTCTTGCTCAGTTCCGCCGCCCTAAGGGCCTGGAGTTTCGTATCGGCATCAATGCCTGCCCGATCGGCCAGATATCCGGTCAACTGCCGGATCCGTTCCACCTTCGCTGCCATGGAACCGAGTTGAGCTTGAAATAAAACGCCATTAAGTTTCTCCAGCCATTTTTCGACAGAATCCTGCAGATCGCACTGATAAAAGAACTGGGCATCCTTCAGACGCGCCCGAAGCACCCGTTCATGGCCCCTGGCAACCAGTTCCATATCTTTTGCCTGCGTATTATTTACAGCGATGAAGTACGGCATCAGGTTATTGTTCCGATCGATGACGGCGAAGTACTTCTGATGTTCTCGCATGGCGGTAATCAGTATCTCTCTGGGAAGTTCGAGGAAGTCGTCATCGAACCGGCCGGTAACCACCGCAGGATATTCGATCAGGTTCTTAACGATATCCATCAGTTCACCGTCCGGTAAAACATCTCCACCGACTGAGGTGACGGCTTTTTCGATCTCCTTTTCAACCCGCTGCTTTCTCTCTTGGATGTCCGCCAGGACGTAAGCGGACCGGAGTTTTCCGCTATACTCCTCCGGTGTTGATATTTTGATGCGCCCCGGCGCCATAAATGAATGACCATAGGTGAACCGACCGCTTTTCAAATTCTCTAGACGAAAAGAGATAACATCTTTTCCCAAAAGGGCGAGAATGGATTGAATGGGTCTTGCAAATTGAATATGCAGATCCGCCCACCGCATGGTTTTCGGAAACGGCACGGCCATTATCGCTTCGGGTAACATTTCTTTTAGAAGTGTTTTGGTGGAAAGACCTTTCTCGGTTTTCTCTGCATATAAATAACACCCCTTCCGGGTATCTTTGATTTTTATCTTGCCCAGCGGCAAGCCGACTTTTTCAGCAAATTTTCGAGCGGCTAAAGTAGGGCTGCCGTCTTCATCAAACCCCAATCGTTGGGGCGGTCCCATCACTTCAACAGTTACCGGCGTCTGCTTTTGTGCGACACCCTCGATTTCTACGGCCAGCCGTCGAGGAGTTCCGTAAGTTGTAGCGTTTCCGTGACTGACCCGTTTGTCATTCAGTCTCTTCAGCAAAAACGAAGATAACGCATCCAAGGCCAGCTCAATGTAACCTGCAGGGATCTCTTCGGTTCGAATTTCCAGCAGTAATTTTCCCATTATCACCTCAATAATTTCAATCTATTCCCCGACCTCTAACCACTTACCTCGTATCTTTTTTTTGTTTTAATAACGGATACCCCATCTCTTCCCGCTGGTTGAGATAGGCTTCTGCACATGCCCTGGCCAGGTTTCTTATCCTTGCGATGTAGCCGGTTCGCTCGGTCACGCTGATTGCCCCCCGGGCATCGAGCAGATTAAAGGCATGGGAACACTTCAAGCAGTATTCGTATGCCGGAGCAACCAGTGACTCCCCAATAATCCGTTTGGACTCCGTCTCGTATGCATTGAATAGGTTGAACAACGTATCGATATCGGCTTTCTCAAAGTTATAGGTCGATTGCTCCACTTCCTGCCGATGGTGAACATCGCCGTAGGTGATCGAATCATTCCATTTCAGATCATATACGTTATCGACACCCTGAAGATACATGGTGATTCTTTCAAGCCCATAGGTAATCTCAACGGATATGGGGCTCAGTTCGATACTGCCCGCCATCTGGAAATACGTGAATTGGGTGATCTCCATACCATCCAGCCAGACTTCCCAGCCCAAACCGGAAGCCCCCAGTGTCGGAGATTCCCAATCGTCCTCAACAAAACGGATATCGTGGTCAAGAGGATCGACTCCCAACACCTTGATACTCTGCAAATACTGTTGTTGCACATTCATGGGAGAGGGCTTCAATATCACTTGAAATTGATAGTAGTGTTGAAGCCGATTCGGATTTTCGCCGTATCGACCGTCTGTGGGTCGACGAGAAGGTTGTACATAAGCCACGTTCCAGGGTTCCGGGCCCAACGACTTGAGTGTGGTTGCAGGATGAAATGTCCCCGCACCCACCTCCATATCATAGGGCTGAACCAGGATGCAGCCTTTGCGCGCCCAGAAATGCTGCAATGATAAGATGACGTCTTGAAAATTCATAACCGTTCCTTTGTCCTAAGCCCAAGTGAAGCCGATTCGGCATTGAAGGCAACCCGATTCGCAGACATATGAAACTCGCGCATAAGGGGGCGTAACACCGAACGGGGCATCGACTTAGCCAATGCATCGAGCTAAATAACAAGCAGTTATGACTTATTGCAGCGCATTCATGCTGTTCGATGCAACGCCCCCTAATGCACTCAGACAGTCATACATCCGCGAATCGGCTCACCTTCAACGCCTATATCACATATCAACTTGGCTTTTGTAGATAACAAATTAATACCGAATTATTGAGTATCCAGTATCGAGCATCCAGTATCCAGTTTCGAGTATCGATCATTTCACCATTAACCCTTCTGAAGCGATATCGACGTTGAGCAGCTTCGCAGTCGGGTGTTTTGAAAGAATCGACACCCAGCGATCTTTCAGCCGATGGATCTCGCGGCTTTCTCCCAGTGCCCATATACAACCGCCGCCGCCGGCTCCCGTAAACCTTGCGCCGCATCCGATTTTGGTGGCCGACGCGACCAATTGCCTTCCCACTGGGTCTAACACTTCAGGAGTCATTCTTTTTCGTATGGCCGTCTCTCGATTCATCCAGTCTGCGGCCGCTCCAATCTCTCCTCTGCTCAATGCATCGGAAAAAGCTCTGGTGCAGTCTATGATCTCAATCCATTTATCGCGAAAGCGGCCGGCCATAAATTGACTCACCCATTTTTGATTCACCTGTTTGGAATCATGGGGAATGCCACAGTAAGCCAAAAGCAGGCGATTTTCAAATTTTTTGTACTCCCTCTTCTTGACTATAGATCGTTTGCGGAAAGAAACCCCATCACCATCGCCCAACCAGTGCCATGCATGAATCCCACCATATGCGGCGGCAAGCTGATCCTGTATTCCGCAGGGCACGCCCGCAACACTGCCTTCAATGGCATGCGCCAGTAACGCAATATCTTTTTTCTTGATCTTCTCTTTAGGCAGTCCTTTAAGATAAGCGCCAATGAGCGCGACTGCCGCTGCAGAGGAGCCGCCAAGCCCGCTTTGGGGGGGTGAGGTTGAATTTACAATGACCTCGATTCCGTCCTCACCGAAATATGAAACAACGGCAAACATCAAACCGAGCGGGTGGGTCATGGGTACGTTCTCAAGGGGGTATTCCGCACTCTTGAAACCACGGGAGGATATCTTAATTCTTCCCCTGGTGTATGGCAAAAGCTTCACATGGGTTCTGAGATTCAATGCGATGTTTACGGTGCACGGCTGATAATGCCGGAGAGGAAAATAAAACGAACTGATATCGAGGGTTCCCCCCATATCGATCCGGCATGGTGCAGAGGCTTCCACAGGTTCGTTTTTCAGTATATTTCTCAGGGCTTGCGGCATGAGTCATGCGTATCATATATTCAAAGTGAGTAAAATAAGAAACCGCATCTTGACTTCTTCGTTTGTTGACCGGGAATTATTTCCACTATTTTCGTATTTGCTGAAGAAACGTCAGGCTCCTCGGTTTTTTCCCCAGGTGATATGGCCCGAATGCCTCCAGAAGACGACTCCCTTCGGTTAAGGCCTGCGGTGCAAACCGGATCCGGCTGGCCTGCCGGATCCCCCCCCGTTTAATCCACTGTAACTGTTTTATCGTTCCCTTCTGGAGTCGAATCTGCCGGGAATTTCCGGATTCGCAACGACCACAGACAAGACCGCCTTTTGAAAGATCAAATCCCAGGTCCTTCGAATCCATATCGTCTACTTCTCGTTGACATATGACACAGTATTCCAAATTAGGGGTGAACCCCGTTATCATTAGAAATCTCATTTGAAAAAGAATGCTCAACGCTTCTTGGGAGACATCTCCGTCATTGAGGGAGTTGAGAGCATGAAAAAGCAGATCATATACGTCTTTTGCCCTTTCGCCCTCTTCCATCCAATCATTGACGACTTCCGCCCAATAACTGGCATATGCTGTTTTATAGATATCGGACCGAATCTTTGAAAACGGATGGACGATGGATGCCTCCTGCAGCACCGGCAACCCTTTTTTCCGGCCGATGCCGATAACGATATCCAATGCTGAAAACAGCTCAAGCACGCCGCCAAACCGCCTGGTGCTCTTCTTTGCCGATTTCGCAATTGCCGCAACCTTGCCCATATTCAAACTCAAAAATGTAACGATCACATCCCAATCACCATAATCCATTCGGCGCAGCATAATTGCAGGAGAGTTTAAACTCGGCATGGATCTATAGACCAAGAAGGGTGGTGGCTATGAAAAAATAGAAAAGCACACTGATGATATCAATAGAGGTTGTGACGAAGGGGCCCGTGGCAACTGCCGGATCGATGTTGATTTTGGCAAACACCATAGGCATCATGGACCCGAACAATGCCGCAACCGACATTGAGCAGATGAGACCCAGCCCCACGGATATGGCTAACTCAATGGTGCTGTATTTCAGCTGGGCAACCATCCCGCCGAGACAACTGGCAAAAAGCCAGGGAAGCCGAATCCGTGTACTCCTGAGAACCGATTGGGTTTCAACATACCCTTCACCCGCACCGGCCATTTTCAACATGTCTTCGGTGGCTTCCATTCTAAAGATGTCAATTACATCGTCCACGATAAATTAGCCACAGACCCATACAGACATACACGGACGTTTATCCATTTTTCTTTTGCCGACGTGGGAAAAAGAGATCAGGGAATCTGTACGGTTACCACCTGTCCGTCTTTTCCGGATACCTTAAACGGCTTGTCATCCAGCGTCAATTCCACACCTTTCGCATCACCCATCAGGAGATTAAATCCGGACGATGCCTCAAGTTCCAAGTGATCACCGGTTTTCAATTGATATTCTTTTGAATCTTGACCGTCGATTTGGACTTTGATCCACGTCTCTTTTACAGCTGCAACCTTCAATAAAAGCTTGGGGAGCATACGGTTTTGATCGGTTTCCGGTTCCGGATTGCTTTTTTCCGTTGCCGCTGGCGCCTCCTGATGTTCGGGAATTGTCAACGGTGTTTCTTTCTGGGTACCCATTGTGTGAAATTGGAAACCGTTGAAAAAGTACAAGGTCAGGGCGATGATGCACCCCATAAGGCTGAAGGCCAAAAGGAATCGTGGCCAAAACCTGGCGCCGGATTTAAACAGATCATTTTCGCGCTTCACGGCTGCTTGATACGCATGATTGTCTGACAAATATCGATGAATGGCGACATCCCCGTCAGCACCAATCACTTTGGCATAAGCGCGCAGAAAACCCTTCGTAAAAACTTCTGCCGGCAGTTTGCCAATATCTTCATTTTCAATCAAAAGAAGCGTATTCAATCCGATCCGTGTTTCTTTAGCAACCGTTTGTAACGAAATCCCTTTTTCAACCCTTACACTTTTGAGATATCTCCCGAAAGAAAACGATTGCTGATTATCTATCTGATGGCTGTTCATAAAAACCCGTTAATGTATCTTCAAAAGGGTTCAGGTGACAGGTTTCAGTGTTCAGGTCTCAAGCAACGGTGCTCCCTGACACCTGACACCCACCATAACCTTGACGTTGCCTCAACATATATTTCATACCCGAACAAATGGTTGCCCAAGCAAACTGCATAACCAAGATATGTTATTTTATAATCTTAATATGGGATCTTTTTCTCAACCCCTGAAGCCATTTTTCAAATTCACGGTCAACGATCTCTTTATACAATGCTTCCCGAATTTCACCTGCTGCTTCCTCAAGCGTTCTTCCTTTGTCGTTTAAAATATTTTCCACATAGAAGATTTGAAGCCCCTGATCCGTATCGAGTATCGGTGAATATTCCCCCTTTTTGAGATTTTGCAGGGCAGATTGAATCTGAGGAGAGAGAGACCCCGCATTAAATGTACCCAAATTTCCACCTTCCTTCGATAGGGGTGACTGAGAGTACTCCCGGGCCAAGGAGTCAAAGGATGCACCGGCCTTCAATTTCGCCATAACGGTCTCCATCTTCTTGTGAATCTCATTTTTTTCAATGGCGCCTGCCAAAGCGGGTACAACCATTATAATGTTCCTGAGATGATACTTCCTCTCTCCCGTATAGGCATCGGTATGACTGTCGTAGTATGTCTTAATATCATCTTGAGTAATTATGATCTTAGATTTTACCTCCTGGTTGACCAGTTTGGATCTCATAATCTGTTCTTTCAGCCGGGTTCGGTAGTCCGCCACGGTAAAACCCTGTTGTTTCAATGCCACCCGGAATTCTTCATCCGTATAAAACCTGACTTCTTTTATGCGTTCAATCATGGCATCGACTTCCATATTACTGACGTTTATGTTTGCCCGTTTGATTTCCTGCTTCGTCAGTGTTTCGTCAACGAGTTGGTTCAACACTTGTTCTCGAACGGTATATAGCACCTCTCGCTCTTTGTCTGCAGTGTATCCGCTCGATTTTATCTTTTCAGCAAAAGGTGTCAGTGCGGTGTTGAGTTCAGAAAGTGTAATAATATCATCATTTACCACAGCCGCTATCCGCTCAAGCAGATGAGCTCCGACGGCAAGTGGGGGAAGATACCACAAGGAAACCGTAAACCATGTAATGCAAATTAATATTTTTTTAATTCTCATATCTCAACCGTCCAGCACTTCATGGGGTCAATATTCCATTTCGACTGTCAATGTTTATGAACCGACAACGCTTTCCCACTGCTTCGTATTTAATTGAATGGAATATCGATCATGAAGTTTTTTTATCCATGCACGATATGCATCTTCCGCTTTTTTCCTCCGTAACTGCTCTACGATGACTGCATTGATATTTTCGGTATCCTTCTCTGTTTGGGGTTTTAATCGGTAGTGTGTCTCATAATAGGAAAGAATATCCTCGGCGGTGATGGATATATGATCCTTCAGTTCTTCTTCCACTACCTTCTCCATGAGTAACCGGATTTTTAATCTCTTCTTCCACGCTTCGTATGACACGGCGTATTCAAGTAAGGTCTCTTCGAATACGCCGTCCGGATAATCTTTTTTGATTCTTGACACTGCCTCATCGATCTCCGATTCGGTAATGAAAATACCGAGTTCATCGGCCCTTTCCAAGAGAATCAGTTCTTCGGTTAACTGGTTGAGCAGTCTCGACTGGGCTTCTTTAAACGCCGACGGAGCTTGCATCTCATTATGCGGATAGGCGCTTTTCGCAATTTCAAACGCGGTTTTGAAATCGAGTGTCGTTAATACGTGCCCCCCCACCCGGATCAGATAATTATTCTCATTTTCCGGACTCGATCCGGTACAACCCCATCCCATCAGGATCGACACCCCGAAATAACAGAGAACAAAAAATTTTGAGCAGCAGTTTGTCATTCGCTTCCAAACTTACCCATTGATAGATCCCTAAAGAGATACGGATCAATAACCCAAAATGAAGGCTAATCCTTTGAGGGGCTTTTAACCTCAATTCAAGGCTCCCTGCAACTCCCTTATTATCAGTCTTTGTATCAAGATCACATAACTAGATAATTATATTATATTTTCAGCGACTACCGCCACCGAGCACAGAGCAGTTCAGGCGTTAACACGTTGTGCAATTTCTTTCAAGATGTTTTTGGCTTCTTTCAATTGCCCGTTTGTCCTTTTTCGAAAGAGACTTGCCATGAGAACATGATCCGGTGTCAATGCGTATCGATTCGGATCGGATTGGATCAACTCCACGACACCGTTCGGGTTGATTTGATGGCTGGCCGATAGCTCTAAACGGAGGTGGCCGTCTGCCATGTCTAACCTTCGTGCCCCGCATTTCTTGGATAAGACTCTCAGCATGATTTTAAGCAGGAGGTTTTTCGTTTCCACCGGCAACGGCCCGAAGCGATCGGCCAGTTCAACCTTAAGACTAGAAATCTCTTTGTTGTCCGACATTCTAGCCAGGCGTCGATAGGTGGCTAAACGTTGATCGATGTCGGGAATGTAGGATTCGGGAATAAAGGCGGACAGCGGGATATGGATTTCAGGCTCCAGCGGTTCAGCCAAGGGCTCGCCTTTCATCCGGGTTACCGCTTCCTCCATGAGTTGAAGAAACATGTCGTACCCGACGGCAGCGATATGCCCGGATTGATCTGATCCCAAAATAGTTCCGCCCCCTCTAATCTTCAAATCACTCATGGCAATCTGAAAGCCTGATCCAAGATCACTGTGTTCCATCAAAACCCTTAAGCGTTTTTGGGCATCGATTCCCAAAGCGCTGTTGCGCGGTATAAAAAGGTATGCATACGCCTGCTCATCGGCGCGCCCTACCCGCCCCCGCAGCTGGTAAATTTGAGCCAATCCGAATCTGTCTGCTCGATTCACGAGGATGGTGTTGGCTGAAGGGATATCCAGGCCCGATTCTATGATTGTGGTGCAGACAAGCATATCACTCTCCTGTTGAAAAAACCGGATCATCACCCTTTCCAGTTCGGTGTCCTTCATGCGGCCATGTGCCACATCCAGCCTGACCTCCGGCACCAGCTTTTGCAGGTGGGTTGCCATGGCATATATGGTATGAATGTTATTGTGGACAAAGAAAATCTGCCCTTTGCGTTCCAATTCCTTTCGAATCGCCTCGGCAATTACCGCATCATCAAACTCCGCAACATATGTTAATATGGGATGACGGTGTTCCGGTGGGGTTGAAATGACACTAATGTCTCTAATCCCCAACAGAGACAGGTGAAGGGTTCGCGGAATCGGCGTTGCGGTAAGGGTCAGAACATCCACCATACTGCGGAGTTGCTTGATTCTTTCCTTATGCCGCACCCCAAAGCGCTGTTCTTCATCTATGATAAGCAGGCCGAGTTCCTTGAATGCCACATCCTTTTGAAGAATCCTGTGGGTTCCGATGATGATATCGATCTTGCCGGCTTTGAGATCATTTACAATTTCCCGTTGGACCCGCGGAGATCGGAACCGACTCAGACATGCGACGATTACCGGATAATCCTTAAATCGATCCGTAAAAGTCCGGAGATGCTGTTCCGCAAGCACCGTTGTAGGAACCAGCAGGGCTGCCTGCTTTCCATTATAAATGGTCACAAACGATGCTCGCAATGCCACTTCTGTTTTGCCGTAGCCCACATCACCGCATATGAGCCTATCCATAGGGCTCGGCGTTTCCATGTCACTGAGCACATCATCTATGGCTTTGATTTGATCTTCGGTTTCTTCATAGGGAAATGCCGCCTCAAAATCGTGAAAATAGCTGTCCGGTTTTCCAAACGCGATCCCGGTTCGGACCTTTCTGTCTGCATAGAGGTTTAAGAGCTCTCCGGCGATCTTTTCAGCCGATCGTTTCACCCGTTTTTTAACTTTATCCCATGCTTTGCCCCCCATCTTGTCAAGAATCGGGGCCAGGCCGTCCACTCCGATATATTTCTGAATCACGTTCATGCGGTCGATGGGAAGATAAAGCTTGTCATCCCCTTTATACAGGATCAATAGATAGTCATTGGTGACACCATCGAGATCGAGTTTGACCAAACCCTGGTATTGTCCGATTCCATGCTCCAGGTGGACCACCAGATCCTCCTTTTTCAATTCATCCAATGAAAGGAGATCGGTTCGAACATGCTTTCGGGCACTTCTTTTCTGGCGAAGTTTTCTACCGAAAATCTCATCTTCCGTGATGACGGCTAGCGATTCTTCCCCCCAGACAAACCCGGTGCTGATTCGACCCAGACAAACGGTCAGGGTCTCTTGATCCGGGGCATCGGCATGAAACCCACGAGCGATTCGGGTCCGCACGCCGTATGGTTTTACCAAAGCCACGAATCGATCCGCCTGCAGTTTGGTTCGACACACCGTAATGATACGGTTTCCTTGATCCCTATTTTTGGAAATCCAGTTGATTACGGGTGAAAAGACATTCATTTGGTGGTGCTGCTGCTTCAGTTCGGATCTGACCGCGGAGTTGTCTTCGATGGAGACATCATGGTGAATGCCCGAATCGCCTTTTGATCGGCCGGATGCGGGGATATTGAAGTATTTGATGGAAAGCGGTTTCCGATCCTCAAGCAGGATTTTCGCCGTATCCCATTCCAGACAGAGCGAGCTGGGTTCCACACATAACCGCCCATCCTCGCAAGCGGAAAGATAATTCCGCTCCATGCGTTCTTTATAATCTTCGGCGGCCTCATGGATTTGATCCGGTTCAATCATTACAAAGAGGGTCTGATCCGGAATGTAATTAAAAAATGTATCCAGCTGCGGATACATCATGGGAATCAGGCTTTCTATTCCAGGAAACATCCCTTCATTTTTGATGCGCTGTATGAGATTTCGCGTCTCAGTAACCGGCATATCCGTCATGGCAGCGTGTTGTCTGATCTGCCGGATGAATGAATTCCGGTTGTCTTTCTTAAGAATGGCTTATT
>DUZK01000138.1 GCA_013349495.1 Deltaproteobacteria bacterium | reverse complement strand
TCCCCGGGGCAAGCCCTCTCGCTTAGGCTCGACTTTCGCTTCGCTCAAGCGGGGTATTTTTTCGGAATTTCGATTATAAAAACGCCGCAAGCGGCGGGGTATTTGACCCGAGCTACGCAATAAGTTAGCTGACTGCCGGTTGGGCGGCTCAAACCCTTACAAACCCGACGATTCCCGTTGCCGTTTCGTTCACTTCATCCTTAATGGTCTATTGCGTATGAATCCTAGGAAGAACTTTCTCAAAAAAATCCGCTGAAGACAGATTTTCCTTTTCATTATAATCGGTTATATTTATCACTTTGCCTCAAGAAATCTCCTAAGTCAAGCGAATACTCAGCTATGTTGTAGCTTGATTCAGGCCCGGTAGCGGTTCTTGCTATGGCAGGATTCGAGTACGAATATGAGAGGCGCCTTAACGCTTGTATACGGCGCGAAACCGCCTCACCGGAGGATTTTCATCGTCTAAGAAATCATCGAAAGAGACTTCCCGCAATCCCTGTTGCTCAAATAATGTCAGTTCATCTTTCATCACCGGCCACGGCATTTGCCCCGGATCGTCCCCGGGTTCTCTCCCTCTGCAGATAACCAGAAGCGTTCCGCCCGGAGCAGCATATCGGGCAATTTGCTCAATTGCGTTGAGACGAAGTTCCGGCGGCAGCACCTGCAGGGTGTATGCCTCCAATACAAAATCGAAGGCACGATCCCAGGAAGGAGGAGATTCAAATAGATTTTGTATTGAATAGTTTACCTTTGAATGAGGAAACCGTTTCCGGCACCAGTCAATGGCGGATCCGGAAATATCGAAGGCCTTGACGTCAAACCCCCTCTCAGCCAGGATTTCCGCATCGTCTCCCAGGCCGCAGCCGATTTTAAGCGCCCTTTTCCCGTTGCCGTGTATATCGTTTATATCGAGCCAATCCATAAGGCTCGGATTCGGGTGCATATCGGCCCACGGGATAATATCTTCATCTCCTTCAGCAGCGCTATAGAGCGCCTCGAACCATCTCAATGGGTCGTCTTTTTCCAGAAATTGCCTGGCGAACTGGCGTGCGGTCTTTCTTTTTGAATCCATTTATAAAGTTCCTTTCAAGAAGATATATATACCTAAATTTAAGGAATTGAACCACTCCAAAATGGCATTTTACGTTTAACTAGCTGAATTCAAGCGTTTTTTAATATCTGCCCTGCCAAACCGGCTTTTAACGAATCCGAATCGGCCGCAAATCTTTTTTCAGGAAATAATTATTCTGATGTTTATAACATACCGATAATAAGGGTTTTTCTAACGCTCCGCTCACGGTTTCCCAATTTCGGCACGGTTTATGCTGTATGGTGAAGATGAAGGGACATGAATTCTGAACCAAGGGTTCGTCCCTTCAACCTTGGGGTCGGATTTATGCTCGATTCCGTCTTACAGCAATCGTGCTGGAAAGACTTTGGAACAGGGGGAAAATATATCGTAATTATCACAAAGCGTATCAGCGCATCTTTCAGCAAACCTCCGAGCATGATCCGACCCCATTAAAACCAACCCACCGAATATGGCTATCTTTTTATAACCAATATTCCATCATTCCACTATTCCATGTTGAACTGCAATATTGAGCGGCAGTTAAAGATAAAAAAATATTAATGTGTTGTAGTAGAACCTCCGTGATGTTTAATTATTGCCCTTGACGGGCCCCCATCTCATGTTTTATTGGGTGTAAGCTCCCATCTCATCATAAATGGTCAGTATGTGCATCTTAAATGGAACCGGTTCAACGGTTTCCACACAGGGCGATGGGGCACAGCGTGAAAAAGGAGGATACGATTTAATGGAAAACCAAGCGAAAAAATTGATTGTTGTGGACTTAACCCGGGCTCTGGCCGGACCCTATTGTACCATGATGTTGGGAGATATAGGCGCCGAGATCATCAAGGTGGAACGACCCGGAGCCGGCGACGATGCCAGGTCCTGGGGGGCTGAATTCACAGAAGGATTCAACTCTTATTTTGTCAGCATCAACCGGAACAAAAAGAGTATTACCGTAGATATGAAAACCGAACAGGGACTTGCGATTGTCCAGGAGCTGGTTAAAAAGGCCGATGTGGTTGTGGAAAATTTCCGGCCCGGCGTGACCCAGAAGCTTAAACTGGACTACCCCACCCTTAAAGCACTCAACCCCGGTCTCATTTACTGCTCCATCACCGGGTTCGGTTCCACAGGACCGGATGCAGGACGACCCGCCTTTGATCTCATCGCCCAGGGAATGGGCGGCATCATGGGGTTTACCGGTGAAAAGGGAAGAATGCCGGTCAAGGTGGGAACACCCATCGGGGATATCATTGCCGGTATATTCGGCGCCTTCGGGATCATGCGGGCACTTTGGCACCGGGAGATCACCGGCAAAGGACAGCTGGTGGAGACCTCGCTTCTCGGAGGTCAGATCGCCCTGCATTCCTTTCAGGCCGGACGGTACTTTACGACCGGAATATCCCCCGAACCTGAAGGAAATATTCATCCCTTGATTACCCCTTATGAAAGCTTTCCCGCCTCTGACGGGTACATCAACATCGCCGCCGGCAACGATACGCTCTGGAGGCGGTTTTGCGAAATTTTGGATCTGCATGACCTTATTGACGACCCCCGCTTTATCACCAATCCGAAACGGGTGGAAAACCGTGAAGCCTTAACGCCCATTCTGCAAGAAAAAACAAGACAGTACACAAAAACCGAACTCCTGGATTTGATGGCTCAGGCGAAAGTACCCAACGGACCGATCAGCACGCTGGAGGAGGTTTTCAGTTCTCCTCAGGTGCATGCCTTGAAAATGCTGCAGGAAGTGGAACATCCCGTAGCCGGGAAGCTTAAGGTTACCGGTATTCCGGTTAACTATTCAGAAACACCGGGAGAGATAAAATATCCGCCGCCGCTTCTGGGGGAACAAACCGAGGAGATTCTCACCCAATATCTGGGTTACTCCACACAGGAGATAGAAACGCTTCGCGAGCAGGGGGTTGTTTAGAAGCCGGCACGGGAGGATGATGGAAATAATCCCTCCCGAAGGACAAAGATCTTGATACGCCTGCTGGAAGCGGTTGGAATCATTTCGTAACAAGAAGTGACTAAAGTTTGAAGTGAGCTAAAGTGATCTAAAGTTAACGAATTCTGCCTGATTAATATAAGACGGAGAGAAGCGACACATCAACTTTAGACACTTGAAACTTTAGCTCACTTTAGGCACTTGCCCGATTATTCCAGATAGATCCGTTTGGCTCTGCCCTGGCCCGGAGGACTAAAGAAAGTTATTGTAATAACCGGCTTTGAATGCTGGCGTATACCGATCGTGTTTCGGGTGTCGGAATGCCAAGCGATTCTCCGAGCCGGATGACCGTCCCGCCGAAAAGATCCCCTTCATTCCGTTTCCCCTTTGTCTCGACATCCCGTTGAAAGGAAGTTTTGACTTCATACGGAAAGTTTTTCGCCTTTTCGATGCTCACATCGATGATATTTTCCGGAAGATTGACGCCTTTTTTATAGGCAATCGCTGTGATTTCTCCCATAATTCTTCTTGCGGATTCGAGAACATCGTTGTTCTCCAACACTTCTCCCATCGTCATTCCGGTATCTGCGGTGACCAGGCCGTAACCGGCGATAAAGACAAATTTCTCCCAGATAGATGGAAACGGATCCGGTTTCCATTGAAAAGAGATGCCCGCTTTTTCAAACAAATCGATCAAGCGGGCAGGATCGAACCCGGATGCTTTCGGATCATTTCCGCAAAGAATGATTCCCCCGCCTCCGTTTTGACTGACCACCCCGGGTTTTTCGATATGGGTCCCCACATAGGCGCAAGCCGGCAGGACGATACCCGTTTTCAAATGGGTTCGGATTCTGTCGTAAATATCCGCGCCGTTTAAAAGCGGCAGAATCATTGAATCTTTCCGAATGTGATGCTTCAGCTTCAATACGGCATCGTCCAGATCGTAACTTTTTACACACAGCAGATAAAGGTCGGATACCGGAATGCTGTCAAGGTCATCAGCAGCTAAAGCCGGACGGCAGATCATGCCCCGGGTTTCCTCGGTATTTAGAATGAGACCATGGGACCGGATCGCTTCAAGATGCTTGCCCCGGGCAATAAAATATATTTTAGGCGTTTCAATGGAATTGGATTCCAAATAATGTGCGATCCTTCCGCCGAAAAACCCACCGACCCCGCCCAAACCTATGACACTGATGTTCTCCAATTTATAATTTGATGGATTCATATTTCAATTCCTTTCTGTAACGATAACTGGGATGAATAGAATGGTGGAGTAATATATTGAAATTTTGGATTGTATTGAACCGCAGAATATTGAACAAGAAATGTCGGATTTCGAAGTTTTACTATCACTTCTTCGGTTCTGAATTCCTTGTTCGATATTCAAAATGTAAAATCTCTCTGGTTAGAATTTGGATTATATTATGCAACAATAATCGAAATACCACGTTAAGATATTTTACCCACAAGGGTTTTCACCGCGTTTAGATATTCGTTTAAACCACGGTAGAAGATGTCATTGTGGTTTGCATTGGGAATTTTGAGTAAGGTTTTATCGGAAGCGGAACAGGCATCATATAAGGCCTGCCCGTCTGCAAAAGGGATAATATGATCATTTTCTGCATGAATAATCAACGTCGGTTTATGAAAGCTTCGGATTTTATCGACATTGCAGAAACCCTCCCCTTCCTTATATCCCAGACGATCCGGATCCACGCCCAAAAGTCTTAGGAGCGGCCCGGCGTATGCAAATCCGCTTTCAATGATCAGGCCGGATATTCTCTCGCCATGAGCCGCGGCAAGTTCAAGGACTGAGGCACTGCCCAGGGATCGTCCCATGGCGAGCAGGGGACCGGCATACCCCTCATTTTTCAACCGATCGGATACGAATTCGAAAATCACATGGCAGTCCTTCATCGTTGCGGAAACGGTCGGGCTGCCGGTTGAGCGGCCATAACCACGATAATCCACGGGCAGAAAATTGATGCCCATCTGGTTGTACAGGGGGCCCATTTCATCATAGTCGGCTACGATCTCGCCGTTTCCATGGAAGAACAGGATATTCGGAAATGTCTTCTCGCACAGGTGTAAACGAGCGCCCACCACTACATCGGGATCAACCGGAATCAGCACATCCTGTGCGGAAGGCAAGGCGCCGGATCCTCCCCACTCGGGTCTCGGATGGAATAGATAAGCCGATACTTCGGGTCGATCCAGCACGGAATAGTCGATTGTTTGACCGCTCATAAACTTCTCCTTTAACAATCTGTATTTGAGACTATTTGCTTACTCCGGGTTTGTCAAATTCTTAGGAAGGCTCTGTTGCCGGCATGGCTTATCGGTTCGACACACCTGGCATCGGGTATCGCCGCACATCTGGCACGAATGGCAATCCCGACAATTGTGCTTCTTTGCACAATCCGGCTTCTCATCCGGCACGTAAACCTTGCCTTCTATACCCGGTATCGTTACAAAAGCCATAATAAAACAACCTGGTTGTTCAGTTTACTCAAGCAACCATTCATTCGCATCTATGAAATATATCCTGGTACAAAAAATGGTTTCAGTGTTCAGGTTTCAGTTCTTTTGCACGGATGCTTCCTGACACCCGAAACCTGAAACCTGGCAACCTATAAAATTAACCTATGTCTTAAATCTCTGAATTCAAGCCCCGCCCGGCCAGGCGCTTGCGTTATTCTTCACCGCGACCCACCCGTCTGCGAAACTGTTTCAACCGACTTTGCTTTTGCTTTGAATCCAGTCGCCGGGTGATGGAAGCCTTTGTCGGTTTCGTTTTTCTTCGTGTCTTGGGTTTCTCGGAAGCCGATCGAATAATCCGGACGAGCCGATTTACGGCATCCTGAAGATTCCGCTCCTGGGATCGGAATCTCTTAGCTTCGATGACGATCACGCCATTGACGGTTGCCTGTCTTCCGGCAAACACGACCGCACGTTTTTTCACATCTTCCGGAAGCGTTGAAGCCTGACGGACATCGTATCGGATCTGAACGGCGGTAGAAGCCTTGTTGACGTGTTGGCCCCCCGGACCGGATGCTCGAATGAACTGCTTTTGAATATCCTTTTCATCAATGCAGATATTTCCGGCAACTCGAATCATAATCTAACATCTCTGAGATTCTAAAACGTATTGAAGTTATATTTTCTTTAACGGACACACAAATTGTAGTGCAACAGGGATCTTAATGCACGCGTTATCCACTGAATCGGGGATGCTTTTATTCCGGTTTTATGATACTCAATACGCAATCCTGACCACACATGCAGGAAAAAAACAATACCGGAACCGAAAAAAGAATAGACATGCGTTACGAAGGCCAGATATACCGCCCGCCCAGCGAGGCAAGCTCCCTGCTCATTCAGGCCACTATCGGGTGCCCCCACAACAAATGCACCTTCTGCATGATCTATAAAAACAGGCCCGGTTTCCGAGTGCGAAAGACGGAAGAGATAAAAGAAGATATCCAAAAAGCCCGTGAAATCTATGGCCACCAGGTCCGAACCATGTTTTTCCCGGACGGCAACACCATCGCCATGAAAACCGATGATCTCTGTGAAATCTGCCGGTTTTCCAGAGAGGTTTTTCCGGAACTGGAACGGATTACCGTATACGGTTCATCTCAGTATATTTGCAAAAAAGGAAAAGAAGGTCTTAAGCGGCTGGCTGAAGCCGGACTTTCCCGAATTCATGTGGGTCTGGAATCGGGGGATGACATCATATTGAAGCGGATAAGAAAGGGATCAAACAGCCGGCAGCAGATAGAAGCCGGAAAATGGGTGAAAGACGCCGGAATCGAGCTGAGCATGTACGTGATACTGGGAATCGGCGGGAAGGACCGTTCACTGGTGCATGCAAAAGAAACCGCTGCGGTGCTCAACCGGATTGAACCGGATTTCATCCGGCTGCGCACTTTTTTGCCCAAAATAAACACACCGCTTCTTGAAGAAATCCAAAACGGTTCCTTCGAGATGCTCGGGCCCCGTGATGTTCTGAAAGAGACCGCAGCCCTTGTTGAAGAAATTAGCGCATCTTCCTATTTAACCAGCGATCATTACACCAATTACGTCAATCTTGATGGAAGACTGCCGGATGAAAAACCAAGATTTTTGGAACTGATTCGAATGGCACAGAGGCGTGATGAATCCGTATTCAGGCCGACTTACATCGGTACAGAATAAAAAATGTGTTGTCTCGATGCTCGATACAGGATGTTTGATACCTATCTACATCTTTATCCAGCATCGAGTATCCAGCATCCAGTATCATTCGGACAAACAAAAATAATTACATGATAGCAGAACTATTCGATAAAAAAAGAATCTCCAAGATTATAAACAAACCGGAGTACAGGGAATGATTTCATTTGAATCCTTGACTGAAAAAAAAGACAAAATCGCGATAATCGGACTCGGTTATGTGGGGCTTCCATTGGCCGTTCATTTATCCGAACACTTCAATGTGGTGGGTTATGATTTGAAGCAAGAGCGGATTGACGACCTAAAAGCCGGTAAAGATATTACACTGGAGGTCTCTGAGGAAGCGTTGTCAAATGCCGATATCGTATTTACCGGCAACCCTTCCGAATTGGCTCAATGCCGACTGATCATTGTTGCAGTGCCCACACCCATCGATGAACACCGAATTCCCGATTTACAGCCGCTGCGATCCGCATCTGAAATCGCCGGCAAGCACTTGCAGAAAGGCTCATGCGTGGTTTTCGAATCCACCGTCTATCCCGGAGTTACAGAGGAAGTATGTCTTCCGATCCTGGAGCGTGAATCCGGATTGATAATGGGCAAAGATTTTACCCTCGGGTATTCTCCGGAACGGATCAATCCGGGAGATAAAATCCACACCATAGACAAGGTGGTCAAAATCGTTGCCGGATCCGATGATCAAACCCGCCGGCTCCTGGCTCAGGTCTACGGGCTGGTCGTAAACGCCGGTATCCATGAAGTGTCGTCCATCAAAGTTGCCGAAGCCGCAAAAGTCATCGAAAACACCCAGCGGGACCTGAACATCGCGCTCATGAATGAACTGGCCATGATTTTCGATCGGATCGGCATCGATACAAAAGAAGTGCTTAAAGCCGCCGAAACCAAGTGGAACTTTCTTTCTTTTGAACCCGGACTGGTGGGAGGGCACTGTATCGGGGTGGACCCATATTACCTGACGTTCAAATCGGAATCTCTCGGCTACCATCCGGAAATGATCCTGGCCGGAAGGCGTATCAACGATAATATGGGCAAATATATAGCCGAACGGACGGTTAAAGTGCTTATCCGTTCAGGCCGGCAGGTTCTGGGTTCCAGAGTGGGAATTCTCGGCATTACTTTCAAAGAGAATGTTCCGGACCTAAGAAACACCAAGGTGGTGGATATTGTTAAAGAATTGATGGACTACGGCATTGAAGTCAGAGTGCATGACCCGCTGGCGGATCCCGAAGAAGCGAAACGGTACTATGGTATTGAGCTAAAGCCGTTTGAGGACCTTTCAGGAGTTGATGCAGTCATTATCGCGGTTAAACATAATGCCTATCTTCAAATGGGCTTGTCGAAAATTTCACGATTATGCACAAACCACAATGCCGTCGTGATCGACATCAAGGGGGCATTCAGTCCGGAAGAAGCCGAAAAATTAAAAATACTATACTGGAGACTCTAAACCGAATTAAACTCCTTTTAATGATATTATTATTGCCGATCGAGAAGCCGTACGCATTAAACTAATGTTTAAACAACTTGGAGTGATGGGAAACAGCATGAAACAATAATCCATCACTCCAATATTCCTCCTGTCGCTCGAGGAAACTAACGACGGAAGGTTTTTTCTATGATTCCCAATTATCCAGATCGTGCAAAACACCTTGTTTCCATTGTTCGTTATGAAGAACCGATGGAATCGGTCAAACAAGCAGTGAATCTCTCTTCGGGTTTAAAACATCTGCCGGCCCGAGCAAAGGTCTTTATAAAACCGAATATCGTTTTCTGGACGCGATCGACCCCGTTTCCCAAATGGGGCGTGATCACCACATCACGGGTGGTGGAAGACATGGTGAAGCTGCTGAAAGATGCCGGAGTTTCATCAATTACCATCGGTGAAGGAACGGTGCTTATGGACCCGAAAGATCGGGAAACCATACCCCATGCATTTCATTCACTGGGCTACGAATTTCTTAGTAAGCGGTATGGTGTGAACTGTCTTAATCTTTTTGAAAGGCCATTTCGAAAACTGGATCTGGGCGATGGTATTTCTCTTCGGTTTAACACGGACATCCTGGAAAGCGATTTTGTGATCAATCTTCCGGTTTTAAAGACCCATGCCCAAACCGTCGTAAGCCTGGGAATAAAGAATTTGAAGGGAACCATCGATCTTCCCTCACGAAAGTACTGTCACACCGACGATCCGGAAAAAGATCTTCATTTCAGAGTAGCAAAACTGGCTGATCCCATGCCGCCCATGTTCACCTTGCTGGATGGTATCTATACCCTGGAACGGGGTCCCAGTTTCGATGGGCGTGTTAAAAGAAGTAATCTGTTGATCGCTTCTTCTGATGTTCTATCCGCAGACATCATCGGTGCGGCGGTGCTGGGATATTCCCCGGAGGAAGTCCCCCATCTGGTCCATGCAGCAAAAAACCGGAACCGCCCGCTGGATCTAACCGATATTCAATTGGCCGGTGAGCCTGTTTCAGAAGTGACCACACCGCACAAATACAGCTTCCCTTACAACAAAGAAGACACCCTGCCGCTGCCCATGGCAAGAATGAAAATACAAGGACTGTCATACCGAAAATACGATCTCAGCCTGTGCACTTATTGTTCATATATCAACGGAGCACTGCTGGCAGCCGTTGCAAGAGCATGGGATGGCACCCCCTGGGATGATGTGGAAATCCTCACCGGAAAAACCATGAAACCCACACCGGGCATGAAAAAAACAATCCTGCTCGGAAAGTGCATGTATCAGGCAAATAAAGACAACCCTGAGATTCAGGAAATGATCCCGATCAAGGGATGTCCGCCCCGTCAGAAAGACATTATTATAGCCATGCACCGGGTCGGCATCCAAATCGATCCGAGTATCATCGAACAGATGGATCTCCTGCCGGGGTCTTTTTTGAAACGATACGAGGATAAACCCGGTTTCGATGAATCGTTTTTCTCTATTGAATCCGCTTCCGATGGTCTCAGCCGGCGTGGCGCTCCTCGTTGATGAGGTATTTGACCGCAATCGATTCGATGGAACAGGATACCGGTTTGCCCTCGCATATGGCTCGAAGCGATGCGAGGTCCGATTTCCAGGCAATGTCGCCCGGCGCGAGGATGCATGCGCTGCCCTGTGTGTATCGAACGTAGATGCGGTGTTCCTTGTAGTAGTAATGCTGGTCGCTTTCCTCCACCGGATACGCACGCATGAGGGGTGGGATGTCGTTCGGCCGAAACCAGAGCTTGATCTCCCGTTCGGCTTCCTCGTTGGTGGCCGATGCGTGAATGAGGTTTTCCATAATATCCCCGACCACATTCCCCGATTTGTCCTTGATCACCATAATGGAGCCCAGCGATCGGATACTGCCCGGTCTTTCCAACCGGGCCGTTAGGGGGTTCGTGGGACCGGCCAGATCCCGGATTTTGTCAACCACGCCTTTGCCCTGATACACGATCGCAACCACCCGGCGTTTGGAGGGATCTTTGGGGTAATGGGTTACGCCCATGATGTATTCGATCAGCGGCGAAAAAAACGACTTTCCCTTGTGCTCGGCATAGTGTTCTTCGGCCAGCATCCGGCTGACTTGGACGATTTTAGTTCCGGCAAAACGGAGACCCGTATGAAACTCCGAAAGCTGGGAGAGCACGTACCCGGTAAGAGAATTTTTCAGAGCATCGGGTTTGATCAAGACCAGTGTCTGTTCGCGCTTGCTCTTGGCCATATCATCCATCCTTCTGTTTTACGTTAATCTGGAGTCATTACACGAATATCAGCCCTGTCCCCTTTTACAGGCTCCTT
>DUZK01000137.1 GCA_013349495.1 Deltaproteobacteria bacterium | reverse complement strand
CCCAAATCCCAAACAAATCACAATGACCGAAATTCAAAATTCAAAACATGCTTACGATGGAAGAACAAACATTTCAAACCTGTTTCGGTCATTGGATATTGGAATTTGAGATTTGTTTGTAATTTGCCTGCCCGCCGTCTTTCTGGCGGGGTGCTTGTGTATTGAATTTTTCATAAAATGAAAAGAAATGACAATTAATCGCCTAAATAGCATTGTTGAGGCTCCGTTGAAATGAACTTAGCTATAAAACATCGTTGCATCATGCATATCGGATATTGTAATAGCAGGGTAATGGCAACCGAGAGGTTCGGATATTTTACAAAGGAGGTAAGAAATGACTTACAATAATATACTATTTGAAGTGGAAGAGGGTGTTGCAACCATTACGTTTAATCGACCCAATGTACTGAATGCACTCAATTCGGAACTGCTGGATGAATTTTCTTCCGCCCTGGTTGAAATATCCGATGACGAGAATATTCGGGTTTTAATTCTGACCGGTGCCGGGGAGAAAGCGTTTGTTGCCGGTGCGGATATCAAAGAGCTGAACACGTTAAATGCATTGAGCGCCAAACAGTTTTCCCGGAAAGGCCTTGGAATCATCAATAAGCTGCAGGAACTGCCGATTCCGGTCATTGCAGCGGTCAACGGTTTTGCCCTGGGCGGGGGGACGGAAATCGCTCTGGCATGCGATTTCATCTTTGCATCCGAGACGGCGACATTCGGGCAGCCGGAAATCAACCTGGGATTGATACCGGGCTTTGGCGGGACCCAACGCCTTCCAAGACTGGTGGGAATCAATATGGCCAAGGAACTCATTCTTACCGGGCGGATGGTACCGGCGGAAGAGGCATTCAGAATCGGTTTGGCCAATAAAATCTGCAGTCCGGAAAAATTGATGGAGGAAGTTAAGAAAACAGCCGCCGGTATGGCTCGAAAAGGGAAAGTCTCTTTGCAGGCCGCAAAACAGGCCATCAATCGAGGGTTAAATGTCGATCTCGCCACAGGCTGCAATATCGAAACCGATGCCTTCGCCATCTGCATGGCCAGTGAAGATTCAAATGAAGGCACGGCAGCGTTCATAGAAAAGAGAAAACCGGATTTTAAAGGCAGATTGAGCGGTGAGTAAATACAATAGAGCAGCCGGTATCCGACATTGAGCGTAGGTGCTTAGAACTTATTTTTATCCAATATTGTGGAAAAATAACAAAACACAAGCACCCCGCCAGAAAGACGGCGGGCAGGCAAATTCCAAATAGATACAAAATTCAAATGACCGAAACTCGATAATTCATATATTCCAAATCATATTTTTGTTTTGAATTTGTGGTTTTGGTCATTGGATCTTATTTGTTATTTGTTTTTTTCGGTTTATCCGGGACATGGTGTTTCATGAATAAAAAGAAATCCATCGCACAATTGATTTGGGGGATATCGCTGGCATTGGCCGGCATCGGAATGTTTTACAGAATACCCCAGGTCATGCCAAAGATCGAAGGCATGGAGCAGTTTTCCTCACTGACCATTTACATCCGTTTCTGTTTTTATTTTATCGGAATCGTCTTGATTTGCGGGGGGGGTAAAAAAGTATACGATCATTATCCCAGATCGTAATCACCGGGCTTACGATCGATTTTACGACCGATTTTACGATTTGGGAGTTTCTCACCCGGTGCTGGATTTCTGTCTAATCTCGTTTAATAATTTTATAACTTTTAGATTCGAATTTTGCAGACGTTTTGATGTCTCTTCAAATAACTGTTTTGCGACATTTGGGTATTTTTCCATGATTTCCGGCAGCTTATCGCCAGGGAAGCGTTTGATCCTGGATCTTCCCTTTGAAACGATGGAAGCGGATCGGGCCTCACCGGTAATAACCGACGCCTCACCGAAGTATTCACCCGGTTCAAAGATTTCGGCGATTTTTTTCCCGTTTTTCACAACCATCACAGACCCTTGGACGAGTTGAAAGAAGTCGATATCATGGGTGCCTTCCCGGATAATGACATCCCGGTCTTCATAGAGTTCGATATCGGGATGAACGAGATAGGATGGAAGGGCTTCTTTTGTCAGGGTGGTCCGTTTCAAAACCTCTTCCACCGATGTCACTCCCTGCCGGACCTTCTCGAGCCCGGCGTCCCTTAGAGGTATCATGCCTTCCTGGGTGGCGATGCGTCTCAGATGATCCTCGGGAGCGGCTGCATTGATCACCTTTGCCACCTCTTCGGTCACCGCCATCAGTTCATAAAGACCCAATCGGCCTTTATACCCGATGCTGTTGCACTTGGCGCACCCGCGAGGTTCGTAAATTTTAAGATCCGGTATTTCTTCTTCAGAAAATCCTACCAGGGCCAATTCTTCTTCGTTTTTTACCGTTGCCAATTCTTTGCAAGCGGGGCAGAGCTTTCTGGCCAGGCGTTGGGAAAGCACCATGGTCACCGAAGCCGCCAGAAGGTACGGGGGAATCCCGATATCCACCAGCCGCCCGATGGTTGAAGGGCAGTCGTTGGTATGAAGCGTGCTGAAAACAAGGTGTCCGGTCATGGCCGCCTTAATGGCGATCTCGGCCGTGTCCATATCCCGAATCTCGCCCACCATGATGATATCCGGGTCCTGGCGCAAAAAGGCTTTAAGCGCTGCTGCAAAGGTCATGCCCACATCATCCTTGACATGAACCTGGTTGATTCCTTTGAAGTTGAACTCCACCGGATCCTCCGCCGTCATGATGTTCACATCTTCCTTGTTCAGAGCGTTTAAAATCGAATAGAGGGTGGTGGTTTTTCCGCTGCCTGTGGGACCGGTAACCAGCAGCAGTCCATAGGGCCGAAATATGCATCGTTTGAGAATATCAAAGGTCTTGGCCTCGAATCCCAGCATGGTCAGGTCCACATTCAACGCCCCTTTATCCAGAATTCGCATCACGATCTTCTCGCCGAAAAGGGTGGGCAGGGTGGAGACCCGGAAATCTACAGATTTATTCTTGCCCAGGTTCAGCTTGATCCTGCCGTCCTGGGGCACGCGCCGTTCAGCGATATTGAGGCCGGATATAATCTTCATCCGGGAAGTCAGCGCATTTTTTATGCTCATCGGAAGGTTCATGGATTTATAGAGCGAGCCGTCCAGGCGGTATCGCACCTGAAGGGATTTTTCATAGGGCTCGATGTGGATATCGCTGACCCCCTCGTTGATGGCCCGGATCAAAATACCATTCACCAATTTGATAATGGGCGCATCGCCTGCTGAAAATTCATCGCCAAAATCGTCATCATCGATCGGGGAAGTCAACTCTATTTCTCCCACTGCCTCGGATACCAGGGAGCCGAAGTCATCCACCTGGGTCATGGGGATTTCTTCTTCGATTTCGGCTTCCTTTCCCCCTGCCAGCTTTGCATATTCTTCATCGTTTATCTTGTAGTGCTCCCGGTATGCATCGACAATATCCTTTTCAGCGGAGATAAAGACCCGTATGCTTTTTCGAATTTCAGTTTGCAGCTTTTCGACGGCATCGGTATCCGTGGGTTCGGACATGGTGACTTCAAGGGTATCTCCATTCAGTTTAATGGGGAATGCCATGAAGTTTTTAGCTGTATTAAAAGGGAGAACCTTTATCGCTTCGGGATCCGGTTTGAGCTTCGCAAGGAGGGCAATCGGATAATTATTCAGACGACTCAAGACTTTTACGATGGTCTCTTCGTCAATATAACCGAGCCTGACAAGAATGCTGCTGAGGCGACCGGGGTTTTTGTCCTGGTATTTGACTGCTTCGTCGAGCTGGGTACTGGTGATATAACCCTCTTTCGATAAGAGCTCCCCAACACGTTTTTTCCCGGCTCCGGATTGATCCCGGATCGTCGCCTTCAGGCTGGAGCCTTTTGACGATCGGGACATTGACGCGTTCGGTTGCCTTTTCGCAGGGGGAATAGCCATTTTCGATCATCCTTCAGGTAAAACGTTATGGTTGTCCATTCATATTGTCAAAGCCACATTGAATTTAGCTCACCTCTATTTATTTGACATTATACAAGAAAATTATCAACATTTTAAACGGTTTTTTTAAATTCCCATTTTATTCCGTGTTTTATCCAGGAAACTGCATTGAATGCTAAAGATAAAAATTGAATCGACCGATTAATTATTAGTTGAGAAAGAATAAGAATCGATCACCCGCGTGATAACTAAAACCTGAATGGATCAAACAGGTGAAGTGAAATAAAATTATGGCGACTTCGACAGCGAAAAACCGTCCTTCGCATCTTCGGCCCGTTTCCAATAAGAAAAGCTCAAGTCTACAGGCCACTATTCGCGATCAGTCCGGAGCGGGCAGGACCCGTATCGGGGAACTCCTATCCAAAGAAGGCCACATTACCAGCACCCAGCTCGAAGATGCCTTAAGGTACCAGGAAAAGCATCCAGGTCGACTGGGAAGTATATTAATCAGGCTCGGATACATTGAAGAAGAGACCATCGTAAACATCCTGAACCGTCTCTATAATTATCCGGTAGCGCTCCTTTCGAAAATCAAACCCGACAAAGAAGCATTGAAGGTGCTTCCCTATGAAGTTGCAAAGAAATATATGGCATTCCCCCTGAAGGTGGCCGGGGATAATCTTGAAATTACCATGTCCGAGCCCACGGACGCCACTGCTGTGGAAAGCCTTCAGGTTGAAGTCAAAAAGAGCCTGAGCATCAGTGTTTCCACTGAAAGAGATATTGTTGATGCATTTAAAAAACATTATGAGATCAGTGAAGACGAGTATAAAAACCTATCAGGGAAAGAGGAAACCGAAGAGGAAGATAATGTTCCGGTTACTGCTGTGGAGGACTTCGGCTCCCTGGTTTCCGAGGCGGTGGACGGTATCGAAGTGTCGATGCCTTCCGACGACGATGATATCGGCGATGAATTTTCAGCAGTCGATGCGCCCATTATCAAGCTGGTGAACGGTATTCTCATCCGGGCCGTCAATGACGGTGTCAGCGACATTCACATCGAACCGTTTGAGAAAGCCTTGCAAGTCAGATACCGGGTGGACGGCTCCCTGTTTAAATCCATGAACCTGCCGCTTTCCATTAAAAATGCACTGACTTCCAGGATCAAAATTCTTTCGGGTTTGAATATTGCCGAGCGCCGGATTCCCCAGGATGGTCGTATTAAAATGAGGTTCGGTAAGAGAAAGACCATCGATTTCCGGGTCTCCACACTGCCCACCCTGTTCGGCGAAGGTATTGTTATGCGTATTCTGGACAAATCGGCATTGAATGTCGATTTGACCAAGCTCGGATTTGAACCCACCACCTTCGATGTCTTAAAGACATGTATCCATAGACCCTATGGATTGCTGCTGGTAACCGGTCCCACAGGCAGCGGAAAAACCACCACCCTATATTCCGTTTTAAACTCTCTGAACAAAGAAGATACAAAGATCCTTACGGCAGAAGACCCGGTGGAGTTCAACTTCAAGGGGATCAATCAGGTGCCTGTAAAAGACAAGGTGGGGATGACTTTTGCGGCAGCCCTAAGGGCGTTTCTCCGCCAGGATCCGGATATTATCATGGTGGGTGAGATTCGAGATCTGGAAACTGCTGAAATTGCTCTCAAAGCAGCCATGACAGGGCATCTGGTTTTCAGCACCCTTCATACAAACGACTGTCCTTCAACCATCGGGCGACTGATTGATATCGGCATCCCTCCCTATATGCTGGCATCAGCGGTCACCATGGTGCTCTCACAGCGATTGGTTCGAAAACTCTGCCCCAAATGCAAACAAAAGGAGAACTCGCGCAATTCCAAAGAATTGATAGCCATGGGATTTGCTGAAGAAGATATCGAGAACGTTTCATTCTACGGTGCAAACGGGTGTCCCGATTGTTCCGGAATGGGATACAAGGGACGTATGGGGCTCTATGAACTCATGGCGGTCACGGAGGAAGTGGGCAAAGCCATCAATGCCAGTGTGGCGGAGGATCAGCTCCGGCGTATCGCGATTCAAGAAGGCATGGTGACGCTTAGAGATGCCGGCATTAATAAAATTCGCCAGGGCGTAACATCGGTGGATGAAGTTTTGAAGAAAACCACCATGACAAGAGAAGCGCTTCCGGCATATCTGGTCAATCCGGAGATCGAACGTTACGAAGACCGGGAGATCATCATTCGGGAAGGCAATACGGATAAGGATTTCTTTAAACTGGTTCAGGGAACTGTAATAGTTGTCAAAAAAGGAAAGGTGATCGCCGAATTGTCACAGCCGGGTGAATATTTCGGTGAGATGTCTGCAATCACCGATGAACCGCGCTCAGCCACCATCATGTCCAAAGGGCGATCCATGGTCAAGCGGTTTCCCGGAGAGAAAACACCGGAAATCATCGAAAGATATCCGGATGTGGCCAAACAGCTGTTTTCTATGTTGTCCGACCGGCTTCGTAAGGCCGATAACATTATCGTGAAGCTCCTGCATGAAAAGAAAAAAAGTTAAACCGCTTAGAAGCTGTTTCAAAACCTCAGATCAGGTTCGAGGGCAAGGCGCAGGCCGACGAAATAGCGCAGCATACATGTGAGAATATGAGCATATTGAGGAGGCCTGAAACGCAGCCATCGGGCCTCAGATGGGGTTATGAATTGGCTTCTACGGCTTCCCTCTAAACTTCTTCAATTGATCTTCATAGTAGGTATGGTTTTTCTTTGCGAGGTGCAGGGCTTCTTTTGCCGCATCGACGGCTGCCCTAAACCTTCCGTTGACAAAATAGCTCTCTGCCAGTGTGTCAAGGATATAGGCGGCCTGCTCCAGGCCGGCGGCCTTTTCAGCCAGTATCAGCGCTTGTTTCGGATTCCTGAACCGCTCATCTTCGCAGGTCGCATAGAGCCAGGCAAGATTATTGAGCACTTGGACATTTTCAGGTTGAAGCCTGATCGCCTGCTCGTAGGCTTCTATGGTCTCGGCATATTGTTTTCGCGCGAAATATAGGTCCCCCAGCGTGCTGTACAGTTTCGCATTGTATGGCGTTTTTTCCAGTTCGCTTCGGACGATTTTTTCTAGAAAGTGAGCGTTCAACTGCTTTCCGGCTTCACCGAAGTTAAGTTGGTAACCGACTGCTCCGATGAATAGAAGCGCGATTAAATAGGCTGTGATGCTTTTTCGGACTTTTTTGTCATGGCGGTGGATCCATTTTCTGTCCTTTTCACATTTTTCCAGATAGGCGATGCGTTCGGTAATACTGAAATGGTGCCAGTTTGGGCGGTCCGGAGACTGTCCTGTTGAATCGGCGATTTTTTTCAATGTGGAAATCAAAGCGTCGGCACTGTTGAATAGTGTATACACAAAGGTATCGGCCTGACGTTCGAAATTTCGCATGAAATATCCGAATATATATCGAAAATAGATTAAAAACAGGATTACGATCATCAGGCTGAAAATGGCCGAAAGGGCAGTGGGCTGTTGAATGCCGATGATTTCTATGATTCGGTAAACCGGCCGGCTGTATAGAACCAGGAAAATGAACAGGTCAAACATGGCATAGGACAGCAGCAGGTATCCCACGAAAAAAAAGAGATAGAACAATAAGTGTTTCCGCCTCACATGGCCTATTTCATGGGCGATTACAGCATCGATCTCTACCGGATCAAGATACCTTAAGAGGGCGTCGGTAACCAGAATGTAACGGAATTTCTTAGTCAACCCCATGACCCCGGCGGTAATCAGCCTGCCCCCGAATATGGGCCAGTAAAGGATATCTGCATATTTGACATCTGCGGCTCTACAAATACTCTGGATTCTGCTTCTTGAATTTCCGGTCTCCAGGGGTTTGCATCGCCAGAACATCCGAATAAACACAGGCCCCACAACGGAAATGCCGAATAAAAAGAGAAGAAAATAACCGACTTGCCCTTCGGGTGTTGCCAGCAGGGTTTTGGGTAACCGAAAGGGAAGGACGTTGATGATATCGGCAACAATTGAAAGAAAAAACCAGGGCAGCAGCACGGGAATAGCGAAAAGGATATTAGAAGAGACGTATGACCATTTGGAGATATGGATATGATATAACCGCTGGTGAATGCCATGTGCAAAGTACCAAACCAAGGCCAAGTACCCCACAAACAGGCTCAAGAATATCAGCGCCTGCAGGGTGGGAATCTTTTGGAAAATGGGGATATCTGAAAATAACGACGTCAAATTCAATCCGTAGATATTGACGGCGAACACCAGGATCGCCAAAACAGCCTGACGGGTGATGATCAAGTTGAATCGATGATCCAATTCCGGGAGGGGAGCCTCGGAGACACGATTTTCGAGCCTCCGAAACTGAACCCAGGTGACGACCGCAAAGGAAATGAGCAGGCTAAGGGACAAAAACATGGATTCCGGCGGGGTAAAACTGGCATCTTTGGACGGCTGGTAGGTGGTGTATATCAGCAGAACAACTATGAAGTAGATAAAATTATGAAACATTCCGTTTATTTATTCTGTAGAATCTCTCTTTTTCGCTATATATGCAACCGCAGTATTGCTGGCGATACATGTTCAACCGCTTGGATGCTTCAAGCCCTGATTTCCATCCGGTTCGGAAGTCCTGATAGTAAAACGGAACTCCCACCGATTTTCCCACCGCCTCTCCCATGGACCGGATGAGATCGTGGTTTTGATACTTGCTGTAAAGCAGGGTGGTCGAAAAGGAATCAAACTTGCCGGACCTGGCTGTCTTTGCCGCTGTTGTCAGACGATCATGATAACAGTAAGTGCACCGGTCGGATTCTCTGAAAACCACCTGGCGCAGGAAATTTTCCGGATTGTACCCCTTTTGATAGATAACCCTTAAATGGATGGTATCCGTATAGTTTTTGAGAGCTTCCTCCCGGCGCCGGCATTCAGTGTAGGGATGGATGTTGTGCCGGTAAAAAAATCCCATGATTTCATGTCCTTCCTGCCGGAGCACGTCCACCGGATAGATGGAGCAGGGGGCGCAGCAGGTGTGGAGCAATAGTTTCAATTCCGGCTCCCGAAGATGGCAGTTCCGATTCGAACCAATGTTGAACCGCATTCAATGGCGACTTTGAAATCTCCGGTCATCCCCATGGACAATTCTTCCATAACCACATTCGGGATATTTCGACCCCGGATGTAATGCCAGAGATCGGCCAGTTCCTTGAAATAGGGGCGGGCACGGTCCGGATCGTCAAAAAATGGCGGCATGGTCATCAATCCTCTTATGGAAAGGTTCGGCAGTATTGAGATTTCTTCAATAAGCGAGACGGCTTCTTCAGATGATACGCCTGATTTGGTTTCTTCCTTTCCGACATTGACCTGGATGAGTATATTTTGGATTTTATTGACCTTTTCTCCTTCATCATTCAGTTGCCGGGCCAGTTTCAGCGAATCCACCGAATGAATCAGGTCAAAGAGCTTAACGGCGTATTTTGCCTTGTTGGTCTGAAGATGACCGATAAAATGCCAGGACACCGGATGAGAGGCAAGGGCGTTTATTTTATCACGGGCTTCCTGAATATAGTTTTCGCCGAGAATAGTCACCCCGGCCTCAATAGCGCCAAGCACACTGTCTGCCGGCTTGGTTTTGCTCACTGCCACAAGCCGGACAGTCTGCGGGTCCCTGCCACAGGTTTCAGCAGCCTCACGGATCCGATTTCTTATATTCGTCAATTTTTCCTTGATATCCATCGAAATACTATGTCGGGACAATGTTAAGGTTTCAGGTTTCGGGTGTCAGGGGGTACCGATACATATAAACTGAACACTGAATAACTCAACAACGATCATTTCTATTTCAGAAACCAACACGAAGGTTGATTCGATAATAGCGGATAACCAGATAAATCTGTTCTATCACCCTGTTTCGTCAAATGTCCTTGAGGGACCGTTCAGACCGATGATTCCCTCCTTTAAAAGCAGTTCGATGACTTCGCATACCGGCAATCCCACAACATTGGTATATGATCCGTTGATACTTTTGACTAAAAACGTTCCCAGGCCCTGAATCGCATAGGCGCCGGCTTTATCAAAAGGTTCCGGTGTATGGATATACCATTCGATTTCTTCCGGGGCCAATTTTTTAAACCGTACATCGGTTTTCACCGCATCCGAATAGCGATATGATCTGGCCGTACAACATAGGGCAAATCCGGTAAGCACCTGGTGGGTTTCTCCGCTCAGCCGGGTCAGCATTTGCCGGGCTTCATTCCTTGATCTCGGTTTCCCGAGAATGGTTCCATCCAAGAGAACGATGGTATCCGCCCCGATCACATAATTTTCCGGATACTGCCGGGCAACATCTTGAGCCTTTCGCTCGGCCAGGATTTTAACATACGATTCCGGAGAAGTCATGGGCACGGTGCTTTCATCCACCTGACTGGGGATGACCTTGAATTGAATCCCTGCCTGGCTCAGGAGATATTTCCGCCGGGGTGATTGAGATGCAAGGATTAAAATCTTAGAATTTTCAATGGATTGCATGTATAATGATTATCTGATGGATTATGGATTTAAACGGATCAGGATTAATACCACGAGGCGGGGATGGGTGTCAACGGGATCGGCACAAGATAGGGGCAAGAGCTAACGGATTTGTTGGAAATACCGGTCATAGGTAATGCTTCCCGATTTTAACGGTTCTCCGTTTTGATAATAGGACATAATCAGGTAATAATCGTTCATTCCGTCTCCGTTATAGTCGTCATCGGCAAATATATAAATAATACAATAGTTTAACCTCAAAGCTGGCCAGTTAATGCCGTAAATCCAAAATCGATGTTTGTGGCCTTTGGGAAATTTGAAGCCTATCTCCGGTAGATCATACTCCTGCCCCGAGTTTATCTGAATGAGTCTAATGCCTTCGGGATAGAATGAGTTGTTGAGGATATAGTAGGAATCCTGAGCATCCAACAGTTGGTCCAGGGTGGCCATGAGGCTGTGGTACTCGGCCCTTTTTGTGAACGTACTCATGATGGGGACTGCAACGGCTGCAAGGACTCCGATAATACCGATGACAATCACAACTTCCACGAGGGTAAAGCCGCGTGATGAATTTATGCCGGTTTTGGTTTTGCTATGGCACATTT
>DUZK01000136.1 GCA_013349495.1 Deltaproteobacteria bacterium | reverse complement strand
CGGCTCCTCCTGATGAATCAGAGCCGGCAATGGTTAGTGCAACCTTCATCCATACCCTCCTTCTAAAAAAATAATATCTGGATATTCCGAAAGCCCAAGTGAGGCCGATCCAGCATCGAGTATCCAGTATCCAGTATCCAGTATCAATCTTAAGCTGTCGAATGGAATCGGAAGAACAAACAAAACGGAATGAAGAAAAGTTGAACGCTGTTGGGTAGGTTCACCGAGTTCCCTACGACAGTACTAACTGTATCAGGTTCAATGGGTCTGTTCTCAGTCCCGAAAATACGGAACACCCCAACCGGACTCTATTTTTGTACCAGTGAATGAATAAATGCGCAAGTGCTTTCTGCTGCTGCCCTTTCCGCCGGATCCATTTCTTTGTCCTCTTAAGGTTTTTCGTGAAATGTCGATAAGTTATGAAGATCTGTCGGAACAGTGGAGTGGATTGAAAATCACCGAAAACCGAATATAAGAGGCATTTCATGAAGACCATCAGCTGCAAAGTTATTGTCTTAGTGGTGATGATCGGAATCATTCCCCACAGAGCCCTTTGTGCCGCTCTGGACAAATCGAACACCATTTCATGGAGTATATTGATAATCAGCCTTTTTGGCGGGTTGGCCCTTTTTCTATACGGCATGGAAAAAATGAGCGGGGGGATGAAGAAGTCGGCCGGTGGAAAGATGAGAATCATACTGGCAGCGCTGACCAAGAATCGGGTCATCGGATTACTGGTCGGGACCTTTATCACCATGGTGATTCAATCCAGCAGTGCCACAACGGTTATGCTGGTGAGTTTTGTTCAGGCCAATTTGATGAGCTTTGCACAATCCATCGGGGTGATTCTCGGAGCCGGGATTGGTGCAACGATTACCGCCCAGCTGATCGCATTCAATGTGGCCGATTACGCACTGCTGATGATCGCAGTCGGGTTCGGCATGAGAATTTTGGGCAGCAGTGAAGGTATCAAAAGCATGGGAGAAATTATTCTGGGCTTCGGAATTCTGTTTTACGGCATGAAGCTCATGAGTGAAGCCATGCGCCCATTGCGAACGTACCAGACTTTCCTCGATGTATTAAAGGCCATGGAAAATCCTGTGTTGGGTTTACTTGTGGGAACAGCACTGACTGCCCTGATTCAAAGCAGTGGGGCATTCACCGGAATTCTGATCGTTTTGGCCCAGCAGGGATTGATCACACTTGAAGCGGGAATTCCCATGATCTTCGGCGCAAATATCGGTACCTGCATCACCGCAGGACTTGCCAGCATCGGCACTTCGAGAGAAGCAAAGCGGGTGGCAGTGGCACATGTACTGTTTAAAGCGGGCGGGGTGTTTTTATTTATCTTCTGGATTCCCGCATTTGCGGATATCATCAGAGACATGGCTCAATCCATGGGATTCGGGGCGGCTCGACAGATTGCCAACGCCCATACGATTTTCAATGTCGGCTTGGGTTTGGTTTTTCTTCCCTTTACATCCGTTTTTGCCAATCTGGTAATTAAATTGTTGCCCGACAAGAAAGAAGATAAAGATCTTCGAATAGCGGCCTGGCATCTGGATGAAACTAAAATACTGACACCGGCCATTGCCATCGATCTGGCCCGAACCGAAATTGCAAGAATGGCAAAGCTGCTGGGAAGAATGCAACGGGCGGTTATCATACCGTTTTTCTCGGATGAACCGCGAAGAGATGAGTTTTTCCCACAGCTATCATTGCTTCAGGGCATTGAAATGCGGGAGCGGAAAATCAACTTCCTTCAGGAGAGAATAACAGACTACCTGCTTCAGGTGGCAAGGCAGGAGTTAACGGATGAGCAATCCAAAGAAGTGTACGGAATGATTTCGATCGTTAAGGATATGGAAAGCCTGGGAGATCTGATTCACCGGAACATGATTCCCATGATCCCCAAGAAGCAGGCGCTCGAATCCGATTTCTCTTTGGAAGGAAAAGAAGAGCTCCTCATTTATCATGAAAAAGTCTGCGGCCAAGTCTATCTGTTGCAGCAGGCCTTTGCCGAGCGAAACCCGGAAAAAGCAAAAGCAATAATGGCAAAGGAGAGAAAATACCTGGATCTCGAATCCCAGTACCGGGTTCACCACCTTGAACGACTGCGGCATGAAAAAAAAGAATCTTTGGAGACCCACACCGTTCACATGGAGTTGATGGATCTCATGAAACAGATCATCGTCTATTCGTCAAATATCGCAAAAACGTTTATTTCCACCAGTGGAGAAAATATCTTCGGCCAACCGGCCTCCGACCGGAAATCGGCAGTGGTCTGGTACGATACCAATGAAGCTATGGTTTCCTCAACTTAAGGCTTTCCGTGCTGAAATGACGACACGCCTTTCGGAAGATTCGACAGGTGTGAATTGCTGAAGGGAGCGCAGCGGCCTACCTGATGGGCCTTGGGGAGCTTCGTTTTTACCTTTTGGAAGATCTCCGGTTTACAGGTAAACAATAGTTCATAATCTTCCCCGCCCCCCAGTATCATTTCCTCAGGGGAATATTCATACTGCCTGCAAAAAGAAACAAGATCCGGATCGAAGTAAACGGGGTCGAGATCAAACTCCACAGTAACATGAGAAGCCTCTGCGATATGTGTTGCGTCGCCGGATAGTCCATCGCTAACATCCGTTACACACTCGATGCGGTGTTCCGCAAGGATTTCTGCGGCATCGAAACGGGCCCTTGGCGCCTTGAATTTTTCCACCAACGCTTTATAACCCGCCTCTTTTTTCATCAGGCACAAAAGGCCTGCCCGGGAAAGCCCCAGCGGCCCGGTGCAATAAAGCCCTTCTCCCGGCTTTGCAAAAGCACGGGCGGGAAACAAGTCGTCTCGGCCCTCCCCGATGGCAAAAAGATCGATGGAAAACTGGTTGCCACTGGAAATATTTCCGCCGCCCAGTGTGCATCCGTATGCTTCCAGGGACACTTTGATCCCCTCATACAGTTCTTCAACAATACCGTCGGAAACGGATTCCGGTAACGCGAGGTTAATAAACAGGCTGATGGGCTTCGCATAACAGGCAGCAAGATCGCTCAGAGTGATACTGACGGCCTTCATCCCCACCTCTTTGGGGGTTTGCCAATCCAAAACGAAATGGACGCCTTCTTTTTGGGTGTCCGTGGTGATCACAGGGTTTTTGATGGAATGAAGCAAAGCGGCATCATCTCCGGGCGCAACCCGGATATCGGGCCGGTCCCGGTTGTCTGCCGGTGCATACTCAAGAAGCTTATCAATCAAACCGAATTCGTCTTTCCAGGGGAACATGACAGACGCTCTCGGCTTACAGGCGCACACCGACCCCAGAGCCGATGCACTTTCAACGGGATTCTCAGCCCGGGATATGCAGCTGATAACGGAAATCCCGTCCGCTCCGTGATCGAAACACTGTTTGGCGTTTCCGGCGTCGATGCCCCCGATGGCGACAACCGGAAGGCTCGCTGCCCGAATAATCTTTTCGAGCCCTTGGGGGCCGATGGCCTTTTTCGCATCCGGTTTTGTATGGGTAGAAAATACCGGGCCCGTACCGATATAATCACAACCGGTAAGATCGGTTCGCTCCAGCTCTCCAAGATCGGAAACAGAAACACCGATGATGGCCGTGTTTCCCAGAATCTCTCTTGCAGTCTGCGGGCTTTCATCCTCCTGCCCCAAATGAACACCGTCTGCCGATACCGCTTTTGCCATCAATATATTATCGTTGACGACAAACGGCACCCGGTTGCACTTGCAAAGATTTCTGATGGATTGCGCCTCTTTAATATCTTTTGCTGACATGGACTTGTTCCGGTACTGAACCAGGGTTGCGCCGGCTTGAATGGCGATTTCCGTCTGCTTCAACGGGGAAAGGCCCGGAGCACTGTCGTCCGTAATAAAGTAAAACCGGAGCGCTTTCTGTATTTGTTCTCTGGTCATTCTATTTTCTTCCACCTGACCCGGATAAACCGGAAATTCCAAATCACAAATATCAAATACCAAACAAATCCCAATGACCAAAATTCGAAATTCAAAACATGTACATGATTTCGAAGAACAAACATTCCAAACCGGTTTGGGTCATTGGATATTGGAATTTGAGATTTGTTTGTAATTTGCTTGCCCGCCGTCTTTCTGGCGGGGTGCTTGTGTATTGGTTTTTGCATAAGATGCAAAGAAATAACAATTAAAACTCTAAGAATCTATGCCATATCACAAATCGTTCTACTTTCTCCTGCCCGAATTTCAAAAGCCCGCTTTTGATGGCTTCAACCGATTTTTCTCCTTCTGCCGAGCCGTTCGACTTGGAATAGAATTTATCCGCGTAGCTGATGATCAGTTCTTCGATGCTCACCGGCACCATATCCCGAACCGGTAGAGGCAAACTCTCTTTTTCTATATCTTCTGCTGTCAGGCCAACCCCGAGATGCCGTTCGCAAACCAGCGCATGCCGCCCGAAACCTCTTTTCTCCAAAAGTTCCCGACCCAAGTAGCCGTGGCAGACATACGGATAATCTCCCTCACATCCGAGAGAAGATGTGCGGGTCAGAAAGATACCGATATCATGAAGCATTGAAGCTTCTTGTATGAATTCCAAATCGGGTTTCAAGTGGGTCACCCGCTTGGCCGCATCGATTGCTTTGCCTGCAACCCGACGGCCATGTTCCAGCAGAACATCAAAAAGCGTTGATTCCGGATCGTAATATTTGCTGAGAATCTCTAAAGGATCCATAATTATTTTCGATTTTCGATTTTCGATTGCTCTTCATGTCTTAAGGAATTAACCCTCAATTTCCGATCTTCACATTTCACAATTCTGAAATCGTAATCCCTAATTCGCAAATCACAAATTGCAAATCTGAAATCGTAGATATCAAGCTTTTCCCGCCAGCAGCGCTTCTTCGATGAACCTGTCCAGGGATCCATCCAGTACGGCATTTACGTTTCCGATTTCTACATTTGTCCGGTGATCTTTTACCAGTTGGTACGGATGCAGGACATAGGATCGTATCTGATTTCCCCATGCAATTTCATCCTTGCTGTCATGCATTTCCTGAAGCTTCTCATCCTGTTTTCTTTTTTCCGCCTCATGAAGCCTGGCCTTGAGCACTTTCATCGCAAGGTCCTTATTTCGATGCTGAGATTTTTCCTGCTGGCACTGAACGACAATGCCGGAGGGCAGGTGGGTGATCCGGACCGCGCTGCTGGTTTTGTTCACATGCTGGCCGCCGGCACCGCTGGCCCGATAGGTATCGATCCGAAGATCTTTTTCCTCAATATCCACAACAATTTCTTTATCCAGTTCCGGATAGACAAACACCGATGCAAAAGAGGTGTGGCGCTTGCCGCTGGCGTTGAAAGGAGATATCCGGACCAGCCGATGAACACCCTTTTCGGTTTTCAGATAACCGTAAGCAAACTCGCCGTTCGCCGTAAACGTAACACTCTTGATCCCGGCTTCATCCCCGGGCTGAAGATCAATGATATCCAGACCGTATCCCTTGCGCTCCACATATCGGGAGTACATCCGAAAAAGCATCTCCGCCCAATCCTGGGCCTCGGTACCTCCGGCTCCTGCATTGATGGATAAAATGGCATTGTTCGGATCATCTTCTCTGCTCAGCATCAAGTCGAGGGAAAGTTGTTTGATGCGCTTGTCCAGTTCGGGTATCTGATGGGAAACTTCGTCAATGGTCTCGGAATCCGATTCTTCCATGGCAAGATCCAGAAGAATTTGGCTTTCCTCGAGATCCTCCTGTAGTTTTGTGAAACCATCTACTGCATGGGTTAGTCGGGTTCTTTCCTTGAGGATGGTTTTTGTATCATCCGGGTTGTTCCAAAAGTCTTCCTTGGAGATAATCTTTTCAATCTCTTCCAGCCGTTTCTGTTTGCCGGCAAAGTCAAAGATAGCCTTTCAGCTGTTCCAATTTCAAATAATGATCACCCAATGTTTGTTTCAGTTCCATAGACATGTTTTCCTCCTTCCGGAATATTTAATAGTCGCAATATGAAACTCTGTTTTTTGCATCCAACAATAAATATAAAGAACTATCGCACAAAACGCAATTTTGATCTATATCGAAGCATCACCACACTCAATGAAACCACTAAACAGATAATGGCAAAAAAGTCCCCATATCGGGAATAAATCGTCTCTGTTTTCAAAACCGGAACCTTCTGCTTTAGGGCTTCCGCTTTAAATAGGGGGGTTGCTGCAGGCACCCTTCCCGTCGGATCCACAAAGCCGCTGATCCCGGTATTTGCCGCCCGAACCAGCGTCCGCCTGTTTTCAACAGCCCGGATGGCTGCCATGGAAAAATGCTGGTACGGGGCGCCGGTTCTCCCAAACCATGCGTCATTGGTAATGTTCACCAGCAGGTCCGCCCCGTTTTGAACCATTCTCCGAGACAGGTTCGGAAATATGATTTCATAACAAATCTGCATACCGATTCTTAAATCTCTCCATGGTATGGTGCTGCCTCGCTTTCCGGGTTTAAAATCACCCACCTGCTCTACCAATTTCCCTATGAATGGAAGCCATTTTTTAAACGGCACATATTCTCCGAATGGAACCAGATGGACTTTGTCATATTTTCCGGCGATGCTGCCTTCCGCCTGAATCAGGTATGCACTGTTGAAATAATCGATGCGGTTTCCCCGATTCACATAGGATGGGCTTCCGATCAGGAAATCTTTGCCGGTATTCAGAATCCCTTTAAAGACTCTTTCCGACGGCTCGACATCCCTTAGCAGGTAAAAGGGCGTTGCCGTTTCCGGCCATACAATAAGATCGAGATCATCAGACAGGACGGACTCGGACAGTTTAATATAATCATCTATGGTCTGCTCTTGAAATTTGGGGTTCCATTTAACGGCTTGGTTGATATTGCCTTGAATCACGGCAATTAGAACGCTTGGTGATCGGGAAATCAGGTCATCAAAAAACTTAAGCCGTTTGTTGCCGTAGACCCAAACAGACAGGAATATACAGGCGAAACAGGCAAGAGATACGGCAAATAATCGTTTTGTGACTTTAATGTTCCCCCAATCCTTCTCCCGGACCAGAAGATATCCGATAAAGGCCGCCGCGTTTCCAAGGGCAATGACAAACGAAACTCCGTAAATACCGAAAACATCGGCAATCTGAATGATATGGAGCGTCTCATGCTGGGAATACCCCATGAGTTCCCAGGGCATGCCGCTGAATAGTATGGATCGTAAAAACTCCAGGGAGACCCAAAACACCGGAACCTGCCAAACCAGACATGCCGGTGTTCCGGAAATTTGTTGTATCAAAACCGCAAATGCCCCGAGATAGAGCGAAACATAGGATACGATTAAAACCAGGACAGCCACACTCAAATACCAGGGAAGGTATCCGTATGTCCTCATGGTGTGGACAAGCCAGTAAACCAGAGTAAAGTAGTGGGCAAGCCCTGCGATGAAACCGAGGCGAAAACTGTTTCCCCAAGGCTGATGACGCATGGCAACCAACAGTGGCACCATTGCAAACCATGCCGTCCAGGATAGACCGATATTCGGAAAGGCTGCGGTCATCAATATGCCGCTTAAAACAGCAAGGAAGATTTCGGTTTTACCGATATCAGTCGATGACATGAGTTTCCGATTTTTATCCATTTTCTCTTTTCCACCGTACCCGGTAAAGCAGCAGCCCGCAGAGAATCATGACGGCACAGAGTACCTGCCCCATGGAAAAGGAGAAAAACACAAATCCGAGATGCGAATCCGGCTCACGAAAAAATTCGATGAAAAAACGGACCAGGCCGTAGCCCATGAGATAGAGTCCGAGCAAAGACCCTTTCGGCAGTTTCTTTTTCCGGATGGTCCACAAGATGACAAACAGGAAGATCCCCTCAAAAAACGCCTCATACAATTGGGAAGGATGTCGAAGACCCCTTTCAGGGGATAAAGGAAAATACATACCGATGGAAGACGATGTCGCCCTGCCGTATAGTTCTCCGTTTATGAAGTTGCCGAGCCTTCCGAACGTATACCCAAGGGGTGCCGCAGGAGCGATAAGATCCGACATATCACAATAGCTCAGTCTGTTTTTTCGGATAAAGAGCCCGGCGGCAAACAAAACCCCGATAAGCCCCCCGTGGTAGGACATTCCGGAAATCCCGGTAAAATGGATGCCGTTTTCAAAACTGAACGGCAGAAAAACCTCCAGCGGATTTCTGATGTAGTAGGAAAATTGATAAAAAATCACATACCCCAGCCGGGCGCCGATAATTAACCCCAGCAGCATGTTCAGCAGGAGGTCTTTGGCCTGATCTGTTGAAACCTCGAATCGATCTTCCCGTTTCAGGCGGTACATAACGAGGAAATAGGTCAGACCGAATGCCGCCACGTACATTAAGCCGTAATATTGCAGTTTAAACCATCCGATTTCAAAAATCACCGGATCGATATTTTCAGGAAGATGCTGCCAGGTGTTCCAAAATCCGTTCATGTATTGCTTACTCCTAAAGGGGTATCGCAGCGATAATCAATGTAATGTTATCCCTTCCGCCTTTTTTCAATGACAGATCTATAAGACGGTCACTGGCGATATGAATATCCCTGTTTTCACGAAGGGTTCGTTCTATATCCTCATCCGAAATTGAATCGTGAAGCCCGTCTGTGGAAAGCAAATAAATGTCGCCCGGTTGAACCGATTCGATTCCCGTATCAATGGTTTCCAGTTCGGCCATGGTGCCCACAGCCTGGAGCAATGCATGCCGAAAGGGATGCACGGCAGCTTCATCAGGTGTCAGGCGTCCCGAATCAATCATGGCCTGGACTTCGGTATGGTCCACCGTCAGCAGCTTCAGTTTCCGATTTCTAAACCGGTAAATCCTGCTGTCTCCCACATGGCCGATTATTGCATTTTCGGGTGAAAGTATCAGCACCGACAGGGTGGTTCCCATACCCGAAAACTCGGGATGCGTTTGGGCGTATCGATAAATCTCTTCGTTTGTCTTGTGGATCACCCGCCGAAGCCGTTTAAGCTTAAAAACCGGATCGCTCGATTCCGTTTCTTGATCGATGTTCGGTTCATAATATTGAAGCAATCCTTCACAGGCCATTTTACTGGCTACTTCGCCTGCCGCATGGCCGCCCATACCGTCGGCAACAGCAAACAGCAATCCGCGGTGAGAAACATCGTATGCTTCATTGCCGGGGTCAACAATCAGGTAACCGTCCTCGTTGTTTTCCCGGAACAGCCCAATATCTGTTTTCCCGTGGGACTTTATGCTGCTGTAAAAATTCATGGATAAAAAACCTTTCAATGAATACGGATTGTTTCATCATAGCATTAAGCAATTCATCTTTTAACATATTTGAGAATGATTTCAATTGTAACCATTTCTGATCAATTGTCTCTATCCCATCACCTCCTCTTTCTCGGGGCGGCTGATACCGCCGCACCTTTTTATTCCCATCCTATCGTTGGGTCCATCAAATCCGGCAGGTCCGCGTCCCATTTAACTTGACCCGGCCTATAGGGATTGTTATGTTGAATTATCGGAAAAATCGGCAGGTTACGCTGAAAATCAAAAAATCAGAGGTTGTCCATGGCTAAGCAGAACGATTCGGGGAACGACACTGTAAAGAAAAACACCATGCTTTTAGCATCATTTATCTGCCTGGCAGTCGGATTTTTAGGCGGAGTGGTATTTAGCGCATATAAATCCGGATCCGGTGTGCCGGTGCCGGCTTCAATGCCCCAACAGCCCCAGCAAAAGGCCGACCAAGAGGAAACCATCTCCGAAGATCAAGCCAAACGTATCCTCGCCTTGGAAAAAGAGGTGGCCGCCACTCCGAATAATGCCGACGCCTGGACTCAGCTCGGAAATCTCTATTTTGATACCAACAATTTCGAAAGCGCAATCCGATCGTACAAAAAATCTCTCGCCCTGAAACCGAACGAAGCAAATGTTCAAACCGATTTGGGCGTGATGTACCGAAGAGCCGGTCAACCTAAAGAGGCCATCGAGGCATTCGAGAAAGCCGCCCGAATCGATCCGAAGCACGAAATTGCCCGGTTCAATAAAGGTATTGTTTTGCTTCACGATCTGAACGATCGGGAAGGAGCGCTCAAAACCTGGGAACAATTAGTCGATATCAACCCGGCGGCCATGACGCCGGGTGGAAAACCGCTGGCCGAGATGATCAAGGCGCTCAGAGAATCGCCGAAACCTTAATTAATCCTTTCCGAAGGCCCCCCGAAAGACGGTATTCCGGCGATCTTGAAACCGAAATTCATAAAGCCCGAAGAAGCCGATTACCTGAACCCAAAGATAAAAAGATAAGACATTGCTTTTTCAAAGCGGATAAATCAAAAATGGTGAATTGTGTATCAGCTTTGGCTGCGGCTGCATTTTTTTAAAGGTAGGTTTCAATCGGATAACCGGCATCGATCAGGTAATCATCCGCGCTGGGCGATAAGGACTCATCATAGATGATAAAGGGTTCAGCTGGCGGGCCATTAGCTCTCGGAGCTGGCTTGCGCTTGACATCCCACCTGTCTGCGTGCAACGCACAGGCAGGCAATCTCAGGTGTTTGAGGATCTTTTTCACGAGTTGCTCCTCCTCGATGAATGAAATTATTCTCATCGTTCCAAAACACCTGGGACATAATAATGGATCAACGTTGTAAATTTTTTGTATTAACCAAGCCTTGCCGGCAAATTCGATCCCCGGCAGTCGATCACCTGCCTCACCTTCTATTCATCCGCCTTGGCAGCAGCTATTTTCTTCTCTTTTTTGGCTTTTTTCTTTGCAGGGTCCGGGGCATGCTGTTTTTGGGGTTGACTCGTTTTTTGGGCTGCCAGTTTTTCGGCTTTGATTTCAGCCTTACGGGCGATCAGCTTCTCCAATTCCACTATACCGGCCAGTTGGTGCTTTGCCTGACGGATCTTTCCCTTAAAATGCCTGACCTTCGTATCCCGTTGAATTTGTGTCTCGGTCATTCCTTTTGATTTAAGCGTTTCCACTCGCGCCGCCAAATGCTTTGTGGCAACGGTTTCGTGTTCCTCTGTGTATGGCTTTTTTCTCAGCATAATTCGGTTTCCTTCATAAACGGGTTTGTGTATTGATCTGATTTAGGGAGCCAAAT
>DUZK01000135.1 GCA_013349495.1 Deltaproteobacteria bacterium | reverse complement strand
TACTGTCGACATTCGGTCAAATCAAAATAACCTTGAATAATTCATACCGGTTTAGTATAAAATGCGTCTTTTAGTTGGCCAGTTAGCCCGTTGGCCAGTCTGCGAATATAATGTTGTTATGTATTGAAGAAACTGGCTAACCGGCAACTGGACAACTGGTTGACTTCGTTTATATATTGGAGCCAATGATGAAAACAGAGAAGATCATACTAAACGATGCCTACAAGGGATTTACTTTAGACCAGGATAAAATCGTTCCGCCTGATAAAACCGTGGAACGTATCAAGAAAAAGCTCAATGAAATCCATCTGGATATCCTTAAAGGTACGCTCCGGATCGATAACGGGCGGTTGAACATACCGGTATATGTCAGTGTCTGTGGCGATGATGCAAAAGCGGTCACGGGAACGAAAAAGCAGATGGGGAAAGGGGCAACTACCAATCAGTCAGAAGCCAGTGCGGTAATGGAGCTAGCCGAACGATTCAGTTTTTTCACCTTTTGCAACACCCCCGATAATTTCGTTGTGGATACCTATGCCAATATTAAAGATAAAGCCATTCCCTTTGACATGATTGCGAAATCCGTCCATGACGAATCCGAAGATCTGCCCCACGCAAGGAAAATTTTTGAGACCCTTCCGTTAAAGTGGACCCGGGCCTATAACCTCACCCGCCAACAGCCGGTTTGGATACCCTTCAGCTGGTTTTTTGCCATCAACGAATTTAACGGGCCCTCTGCCGGAAACTGTGTGGAGGAAGCGCTGAGCCAGGGAATCTGCGAAATTGTGGAACGTCACGTCTCATCGGTAATCAGCCACAACAAATTATCCGTACCGGCAATCCGGCCGGAATCCGTCACCGATACCATGGTGGTGGAGATGCTTAAAAAGTATAAGAAGGCGGGAGTTCAGCTCTATTTATCCGATTTTACCCTGGATATGGGGATTCCGTCCGTAGGCGCCATGGCCTATGATCCATCCACATTCCCGGAAAAAAGCGAGATCGTTTGGACCGCAGGCACCACTCCGGACCCTCAAAAAGCGTTCAGCCGGGCGCTCACTGAAGTCGCTCAGCTTGCCGGTGATTTTAATACAGGCGCAAATTACGTGGCCAGCGGGTTACCCAAATACAACACCATGGAGGAAGCAGCCTATATCACTGCCGTGGATCAAATGAAGGACATTTCCGAGCTTCCGGACATCTCTGATGACAACATAAAGGTGGAAGTTGAAAATTGTATCGCCGCCCTTTCGGAAAGAGGTATGGAAGTGATTGTGGTGGATACCATGCACTCGCAGCTTGAAGTACCGGCCTTCTACACTATTATTCCCGGAGCTCATTTCAGGGAGCGGGCCATCGGAACCAGTGTCGGAATGTTTTCGGCAAAGCTGATGGCGTCCAATGATAATCCTCTTGACGCCATTCGAGACCTTGAAGGATTTGAAAAGACCCTCCCCGGAAAGTACTATACCCGGTTTTACCTCGGCACCAGTTACCTCGCCCTGGATGATCCTGAAGCCGCGTTGGCTTATTTTGAAAAATCCCTGACGTTAAATCCAACGGAAGAGGATATTCCCAGTATCTATTCCTACATGGGGGTTTGTTTGAAAGAAATGGAGCAATACGAAAAAGCCCTTGATAGACTGAAAGAAGGGGAAAAACTGGATAAGGATAGAACCGACATATACAATCTCATGGGATTTTGTCACTTCAAGTTGAAGGAACATGAAAAAGCCATTGAGTGTTTTGAACAGGTGATCAAACTGAACCCGACATCCGCCATCGATTACGCCAACATTGCGTCAAACTACCGGGATATGGGCGACAAAGCAACGGCCGTCCGTTATTATGAACAGGCCCTGTCCATGGACCCCACCATCGAATTTGCAAGGGATAATTTGGAGAAACTAAGAATGAGCTGAAAGCTGAAGGCTCAAAGCTTAAAGAGAAGGTGCCCTTTTAACCAGCTCATTCACCAACTATAGATGATCAAGCACTCCCCTTCAATTGCGCTCTGATTCGACTTATGTCCCGGTTGAGGGTATCGGGCATTTCCAATGTCCGGTTTAAGCTTTCGATGACTTCCTCTTTGTCGATCCGATCCGTGTTCATCTGTCCCACGATCTTTGATAGATCTGTATCGTACCCCTTGAATCTTTCTGTCAGCGTCTGATGGATGCTTTCCGAGATTGCATCCACAAGCCGAAAGAGATACTGAAACTTTATATTCTCTTTATAATCTTTGAAATGGGATACAATGGATCTTTCGGTTTCCCGTTTCATCTGCTTGACACCGTGTTTCAGCGCCTGAATTTCCTCCTCGTTTTTTTGTTCTATCGGTTTTTTCAGCAGTTTTTTAACCAGCTTGGTCAAAGAATAAAACCCCAGTCTCATGATGGCTTCGGTGCGTATCCGGGCCGAGTAATGCATTGACGCCGCCGCCTGTGGAAAAGAGAGCGCAGAAATCGCTTTTACGGCATCCAGTGCCGGATAGCTTATCTCCTGCGAAATATCGAGGTCCAGCGGTAACCCCAATTTTTGCATGCTCCGTCCGTATTCCTCCAGTGCATCCTTTGCCATACCATCATAGGGAGCGGCGATGGAGCCGAGATGATTGAAAATCTTCCATTCCTGGAGCCTGATAAATTGAACAACTTTCGGGTTAACCGTTTTGGCCATAAACGCATCAAGGGTCTGCTTAAATTCCTGAAAAACCATATACAGTGTATGGGTAAAACCGGATGATTCAAGGGTCTCCTGGTATTCATCCATTGATATTCGATAAGAGCGAACCTCTTCTATGACTGGCCCCATGACATCACCGCCATGCAGGTCAAAAAACCGATCGATATCGGTCCTTAATTTCTCCTTTGTTTTGTATACCGCACCATCCAGTGTGCTCTTTATCATCGATTTGATACTGTTCATTTTCTTCCGGTGAAACTTGATTCTATCTTCGATCTCTTTCGCTCGCTCCGCATCACCGGACAAAACTTCCTGCCGCAACTGAAGCCAATGCTTCATTCCTGAAACAATAACCCCCAACCGCTCAAGATTGTTCTTCATCTGAAGTGCCGGTTTTTCTACGGTTAACTTTTTGAGAAGCGTATCTTTGAATAGCGCCGTATTTTGATCTGAGGCTTCGATAAACTGCGTTTCATGTTCCCATTGGCTCAACCTTTTCCGGTCCTTTTCCGGCAGATCTTCTCTCAATTCCTTAAACAAATTATATAGAGCCGATATAGGATAGATCTGCGGATCCGATTTAATGATGGAAAGCTCTTCTTTAATACCCCCCACCAGTCGATTCAATTCGGGTATGGATTCATGCTCATTCAGGTCACAATTGACGATGAATAGAATGTTATCCATAATCCCCATCCTATTAATCATGGAAAGAAACTGGATATCCGCCTGTCTCAATCCCGTTCGGCTGCTGATGACGTATACAATCAAATGGGTCCGGATAAGGTAGTCCTGTATCATGGTCAGATGCATGGGATTTGAAGAATCGCTTCCCTGGCAATCTGCTATTTCAATGTGAGCGTTGAACGCCACGGTGTTGATCTCGAGCTCGATATCCCTGAGGTAAACTGCCAACGCATCGGTTCCGACAAAACGCCGGTGATCTGCAAACAATCGATTTTTATATTCGACGGTTACGTTCTCGGTACCGATGGTGTCTTTTACACGATCATACCCTTTGAGGTAGCTGTTCAACAAAACCCCGTTTACATTTTTGGAATCATTCGTGATCAAAACCTCGGAGCCCAGCCCGGAAAGGGCGTCTTCCAGGGTCAGGCGCTTCTGTTTTACCCGCATATCGAATCCATCATGCTGCAGTTGGCCGTTTAACGACGGAAACAGGACCAATGCTTGCCGGATGTCGCTGTTTATTTCATCCCATGACTTGAAATAGAGCGTGGCATTGAGGGTGTTGCCCGCTCGAATGCGGGTAACAATGGAGGTAATCACTCCGGCACCCCGCATCACATAATCGCCGTTAAAAAGGGAGTTCACAAATGTGCTTTTTCCGGATTTGATGGCTCCCACAACAGCCACACGAACGATATCTTCGGAAAGCTGCCGGTTGATGGATTGGCAGCTTTTTTCCCATTCAACCAGGGTATCGTCGAAAATTCCCGGTATGGTATTGACCTCGGAAATCCAGCCGGTCAATTTTTGACTAACATTTATCAGTTCTTCTTTCAGTTGCGGGAAGTGCTCCATAATCCTGGTGGTCCCTTCTCATTTTTGATCCTGTAAGGCTCAATCGGACATATCATTTGAAAAAATTAGATATTTATGATATCTATACTGCACTTTTTGGATCCATCCGGGCGGCAAACGCTCTTTTGGACAGACAGATGTTTCCGAATCGGTGCCACGCACTGTCTGCGGATAGGCAGTCATCACCGTTGGGCGATTGCTAACAGCGATATTGGAGCCGTTAATGGACGGGAACCAAACCATGAAGGGGAAAAAAGATCTATGTCAGAAAAACATCCTGAATGTCCGCTATATAATCCCTTAAATTGCAAAGAGTACTATAATCCTAAACTCTGTGCATTTGTGAGGAAAGACAAGGTCTGCCTGAAAAAAAAGAAACCTAAAGCAAAAGCAAAAAAGTAAGCAGATACAACTTTTTATTAACTGTCGGTATCCCGGCCAACTATTGTCTGGTCCCAACGGGACGTTATCACGCATGACCCGCTGCATCAGTCAGCAGCGTCGGATCGATTCCCATCCGCTTAACAGCAGCCTCCCACCGTTCTTCCAAGGGTATGTCAAAGATGATCTCCTCCAAAACCGAACTCGTCAACCACGTGTTCTGCATGATCTCTGATTCCAATTGACCCGGTCCCCATCCCGCGCATCCGAGACTGATGATATAAGATTCCGGTCCGCTGCCTCCGGATATGGCAACCAGAATGTCCATGGTATTGCTCATGCCGATGGTGGGATTGATCTGATAACAGCCTTCCCACTCAAATGGCGGTCCGTGCAGAACAAATATCTCATTAATGTTCACAGGGCCCCCGATATGAACCGGTATATTTTCAGCCCCGGAATAAGGTTTCAATTCGAGTTCCTCAAATATGTCCTTGCCGGACAATGATGGATGAACCCTATTTAAGACTATTCCGATGGCACCTTCATCGTTGTGTTCGCACAGTAAGGTAACCGTCTGATCAAAATTCGCATCCGGCAACCCCGGCATGGCAATCAGCAATTGCCCTTTAAAGAAATCGGAGGATTTGAACTCCATGCACTGCATCTCCACAAAATTAGGCAGTGTCCGTCCACAAATGAGGGATTTTGCGTGAGTTCAAGGCGGGCGTCAGATTTGAACCGCAGGAATAGCGTGCTATTTTGAGGATTCAAATCGCGGCGCCCAACGCTGAAATCGCGCAAAAGAGCCATTTGCGGATGGGCACTGATATGATTTACGCAAACTACTGACTTATACGGTCCTTGTCAATAATCTACGCTCTCTCTAATCCAATCTAAAAAGGCTTGGTTTCCTGTCCGGACCGGCACAGCCAGGACACAGGGGCAATCATAGGAATGCAGGGATCTGACCGTATCAATCAACTCCTGCACCCGTCCTTCCGTGGTTTTCGCGATCAACACCACCTCGGTATCTTCCTGCAGCTCCCCCTCCCACATATATATGGAATGCATGGGCTCGATGATATTCACACAAGCTGCTAATTTTCCCTCAACCAGTGCTTTTCCGATGGTTCTCGCTTCATCCTTGCTGCCTGCGGTCATATAAACAATGTTTGCTTTCATCTTGTCACCTCATCTTTATTTAGTGTCCCAACCCGGACAAGCCGGAAAAGTTACAAGTGAACTAAAGTTTGAAGTGCCTAAAGTTAAGGTATCGCTTTGCTCTATCTTTTTTTATAAAAAGGATAGAATTCCAAAACTTTAGACATTTTCGGCACTTCTTTGAGCAGTTTATTATTGCATTAAAAAATATTCTGCCAGAAAAAGCACAAAAATAATTATTAAGGCACTGATTGTTATTTCTTTGCATATTGAATAGCAATAATTTTGAATGAAGTCGAGCATGCCGGCTCAAGTAAACATTTGACTTTTAAGTCCATTTCTTTTTATTCTTCGCAGCCTCAAAGAATCAACACTCGGAAAAAGGAGCACATATGGTTTTCGAATTTAACGGAAAAAAACCAAGAATCGGAAAAAACGTATTCATCGCTCCCACTGCAACGGTGGTGGGTGATGTTGAAATCGGAGACGGCGCCAGCATTTGGTACGGAACCGTGGTCAGGGGTGATTCGAATTATTTGAAGATCGGAAAAAACACCAACATCCAGGACAACAGTACCATCCATACCGATCGAATCAGCCCCACGATCATCGGAGAAAACGTAGCGGTGGGTCACAATGTCGTGATCCATGGATGCACCATAGAAGACCATTGTTTGATCGGTATCGGCGCCTTGGTGCTGAATCAAGCCCTTGTCAAGAAAGGATCGGTAGTTGCCGCCGGTTCTTTGGTCAAGCCGGGGCAAATCATTGGCCCGCACCACATGGTAATGGGAAATCCTGCGACATTCAGAAAGGAAGTTACGGATACCGAACTCATTGACCGGCCGGTTACCAGCTACCGGCAGTTGGCAAAGGAGCACATGACCATTCGGGAAATTAAAGGCTTTGCTTTGTAAAAATATAACAATACAGCAGTGTACAAAAACGATCAATAACAGAAGCAAGAGGGGATACCCAATGCGTTACGACATTCAGAAACTACGAGATGATGCGGTCAGGATTTTTCACAAAGGCCTGGAGGCTGTGGAACCGGCTGCAGCCGTTAAACGGTACTGCAAGCTTGAAAATGATATCTTTACGATTGGAACGACTGCATACGATTTGTCCGCCATCAAAGATATCTATATTACCGGAACCGGTAAAGCATCGGCCCCCATGGCTGCGGCCATCGAAGATATTCTGGGCGATCGGGTCACTACCGGAATTGTAAATGTGAAGTATGAACATGTGGCCGACGTAAAGCGGGTAAAGTTAATAGAGGCCGGCCATCCGGTACCGGATGAAAACGGCCGGCAGGGTGCACGAGAGATGGTCGACTTGGTTCAGAAAGCCACCGAAGACGACCTTGTTCTGTGTCTGATGTCGGGGGGGGGATCCGCACTCCTGCCGCTTCCCGCAGAAGGGCTGACGCTCAAGGATAAACAGGACACCACAAACGTGCTCCTTGCGTGCGGCGCAACCATCCATGAAATCAATGCCATACGAAAACATCTTTCCGGTGTAAAAGGGGGACAGCTGGCGAGAGCCGCCTATCCGGCAAGGATTGCATCTTTGATGCTTTCGGATGTAATCGGAGACGATTTGGATGTCATCGGCTCAGGGCCCACCGTGCCCGATTCGAGCACGTATCAGGACTGCATGGATCTCTTCAAAAAGTACGACATCACAGACAAATTGCCCGAAAAGGTCGTTAACCATATACGGACCGGAATTGCCGGACGAATACCCGAAACACCCAAAGCCGATGATCCGGTGTTTCAGAAGACGCAGAACCTGGTTATCGGGAGCAATATTGACGCCATTTTATCCGCAAAGCGTGAAGCGGAAATACTGGGGTACAAAACCCTTGTTCTCTCCTCCATGATTGAAGGAGAAACCAAAGAAGTGGCCTTGGTTCACGGAGCAATGGCAAGAGAGGTGCTTAAAACCGGAAACCCGCTTTCACCCCCGGCATGCATTCTTTCCGGAGGAGAAACCACGGTGACATTGAAAGGCTCCGGGCTTGGCGGGAGGAACCAGGAATTTGCCCTGGCTGCGGCCATGGATATTGCCGGTCAGGGGAATATCGTCATCCTCAGCGGCGGAACCGATGGGAATGACGGCCCCACCGATGCGGCCGGCGCTATTGCAGACGCTGAAACATTAAACCGGGCGGCGGCCATGAACCTATCGCCTCAGGCGTATCTGGACAATAACGATTCTTATCATTTCTTCGATAAACTGGGAGATCTTCTAAAGACCGGCCCCACGAATACCAACGTGATGGATGTGAGAATCATATTAGCTGCGTAGCAGAGAGGATTTCATGCCACTAAAATTCGAACCCATAACTCTGGACAAACAGAATGCCTATCTGGACATACTGGCCCAATGTCCCCAAAAAACATCGGATTACAGCTATGTGAATTTGTGGGGATGGGCGCGGGAGTATGATCTCTCCTGGGCCTGGGATGATAAACTGGTCTGGATCCGGCAAAACTTTCCCGATCCGATTTATTGGGGCCCCATCGGATCTTGGGCGGAAGTAGATTGGAACGCCCGGTTTTCATCTCATGTTTCAGAGAGCATCCAATTTACCCGAATCCCTTCGCAACTGATGGAGCGCTGGAAAAGTGAGATACCGGATCGGATTCAAATCCGGGAGTCCAGAGGCCACTGGGATTACCTGTATGATTGCACCGAGATGGTGGAGCTAAAAGGAAATCGGTTCCACAAAAAAAAGAATCTGGTCAATCAGTTTTTAAGAAAATACGAATTCACCTATGATTCCCTGGCAGCCGATCGAATCGACCTGGCCCTGTCATTACAGACGGATTGGTGCACCTGGCGGGATTGCGAGTCTTTTGATACTTTGGCGGCTGAGAACCGATCGATTCAACGGGTTCTTGAAAACTGGACGGAAATTGAAGGCCTTTTGGGCGGTCTGCTTCTGGTTGAAGGCAAAATAGCCGCCTATACCGTAGCCGAGCGCCTGAGTGAAGATATGGTGCTGATTCACTTCGAGAAAGCAAACCCGGAATTTAAAGGAGCGTATCAAGCCATTAACCAAATGTTTTTGGCTCACCAGGACGAAGGGTTTCACCTGGTCAATCGCGAACAGGACTTGGACGATGACGGTCTGCGGAAGGCAAAACTGTCCTATAACCCGGTTGACTTTCTGAAAAAATATCAGATCGTCATTCTCGATTAGTCATTAGAAAGAAAAACCATGAATGAATCGCATCTATTGAAAATTTCAAATGAACTGAATGTGGACCAGTGGAAGGTACAAGCTACTGCCGAACTGCTTGAAGAAGACGCAACCGTACCCTTTATTGCAAGGTATCGAAAAGAAAAGACCGGCAGCCTGGATGAAGTCGCCGTCACCGCGATCAGAGATCGAATCAATCAGCTTGCCGAACTGGATGCCAGAAAGGAAGCCGTTCTTAAATCACTGGAACAGCACGGCCATCTCGATGATGAGCTGAAAGCAAAAGTAATGGCCGCTCACACCATGGCGGTGCTGGAGGATATTTATCTGCCCTACCGGCCGAAAAGGCGCACACGGGCAACTGCGGCAAAGGAAAAGGGATTGGAACCCCTGGCAAATTTGATCTTCGCTCAGAAAGGAACGGACCCCCATGCGGCCGCCGCTGCATATATCGATCCTGAAAAAGGGGTCGAGACCGAGGAAGATGCGCTATCCGGTGCGAGAGATATTATTGCTGAAATGATAAATGAGGACAGTGAAATCCGGGCGGTTCTCCGGGATCTGTTCGAGAAGAAAGGAATCATACAAAGCAGGGTCGCTTCCGGGAAGGAAAAAGAAGGCATCAAATACAAGGATTATTTTGAGTGGAAAGAACCGGTGGCGTCGGCTCCCTCTCATCGCATATTGGCCATGAGGCGGGGGGAGAAGGAAGATTTCCTGAATCTCACCATCGCACCTTTCGAATCAGATGCCCTGGAACTTCTGGAGAATCGATTCGTGACGGGTGAGAAAGAAGATTCGGCTCAGGTCAAACTGGCGGTCCAAGACAGCTACAAAAGGCTTCTCTCCCGTTCCATGGAAACTGAAATACGTCTTTCCTCCAAAGAAAGGGCGGACACGGATGCCATTGCCATCTTTGCAGACAACCTCAGGCAACTGCTTCTCGCACCGCCATTGGGAAGAAAGCGGGTGCTGGGAATCGACCCGGGATTTAGAACCGGATGTAAACTCGTCTGTCTCGACCGCCAGGGCAAACTGCTGCACAATGAAACCATCTATCCGCTGCAATCCCAAAAGCAACAGCAGAACGCAGCGGAAACGGTAAGAACTCTCTGCAATCAATATCATATTGAAGCCATCGGTGTAGGAAACGGTACCGGCGGTAGAGAAACCCAAGGATTTATTAAAAAGATCCCTTTTGATCGGGACATCCCCGTTGTTCTGGTAAATGAGAGCGGGGCCTCGGTCTATTCAGCCTCGGATGCAGCTCGAGATGAATTCCCGGACCTGGACCTCACCGTCCGGGGTTCGGTTTCCATCGGAAGGCGGTTGATGGATCCATTGTCCGAACTGGTAAAAATCGATCCGAAATCGATCGGTGTGGGACAATACCAGCATGATGTGGATCAGGCTGCATTAAAAGCGACTCTGGATGACGTGGTTGTCAGCTGTGTAAACGGGGTGGGCGTCGAACTCAATCAGGCCAGCATGGAATTGTTAACCTATGTATCCGGACTGGGTCCGCAGCTGGCGAAAAACATCGTTTCCCACAGAAATGAAAACGGACCGTATTCCTCCCGGCAGGAAATAAAAAAGGTGGCCCGTCTGGGGCCCAAGGCATTTGAGCAGTGCGCAGGGTTTTTGAGGATTCGAGATGGGGAAAATCCGCTGGACGGAAGCGCCGTGCATCCGGAAAGCTACCATATTGTGGATCGGATGGCCAAGGATCTCGGATGCAGCATAGAATTGTTGATGAGGGACATCGATCTTCATAAACAGATCGAGCTCAAACAGTATGTTACGGATTCGGTGGGTCTCCCCACACTGAATGACATCCTGGAAGAGCTGGCCAAACCGGGACGTGATCCCCGCCAATCACTGGAGTCCGTTGAATTCGAAAGCGGTGTGGACTCCATGGAGGATCTGGAGAAGGGAATGCACCTTCCCGGGGTGGTCACCAACGTGACCGCATTCGGTGCATTCGTGGATATCGGTGTTCACCAGGACGGTCTGGTCCACATCAGTGAACTTGCCGATCGTTTTGTAAAAAACCCTTCGGATGTGGTTAAAGTCAACCAGAAGGTTCGGGTAACCGTATTGGATGTGGATATTCAAAGAAGCCGGATATCCCTTTCCATGAAATCAAGACCCGGCGAGAAAGTTGAGCACAAAGCGAGAAAACCGAAAAATCAGAAAAAACCG
>DUZK01000134.1 GCA_013349495.1 Deltaproteobacteria bacterium | reverse complement strand
TACGGATTTTCTCTTCCGGGTGCTGTCTTTGCTCAAAAGCTTCTGTCGCCTTCAGATGCCTCCGCTTGGTGAATCCGCGCTTACTTTTTCTCTTCCTTCTCCTGCTGCAAGACTCTGCCCGGAAAGCGAACCAGTTCTTTGATCCTGGCTTTTCTGATTTTTTGCTCTTGGGTGACCTTTTGCTCAAAAGCCGCTCCCAGTTTTGGGAGCAATTCTTCCAGCTTGATCGGCTTTAACAAATAATCAAAGGCCCCGAGCTTCATCCCATCGATGCTCGTTTCAACGGAGCCGTGCCCGGTCAGCAAAAGAACCTCGGTCAGGGGGTGTTTTCGTTTAATCTCTCTTAAGGTTTCTATCCCGTCCATGCCCCCCGGCATTTTAATGTCAAGCAGTACGACATCGAAGCGTCTTTTTTCCAGGGCTTCGAGAGCTTTTTCGCCGCTGATAACGCCGACGGTGTCGATGTTCCTTTTTTGCATGCGTTTGACAAGGGTTTCCAGGAAATCGACTTCATCGTCAACAATCAAGATGCTGAAATAATCCATAAATCCCCCTATAATCGTTTCGTTTTATTTCTTCTCCGGGATTACGATCGGAATTTCAACGGTGAACGTGGCGCCCAACCCCGCCCCGCTTCTCACGTTGATGGTTCCGCCCATTTTCTCGATGATACTGTGGCTGACCCAGAGCCCCAAGCCCGTCCCTTTTCCGGATTCTTTGGTGGTATAAAAGGGATCGAAGATCTTTTTCATTTCATCCTCGGACAGACCCGGACCGTCGTCTTTAATACTTACATGGATTTGGGAGTCTGTACGCCGGCTTTTCGCCTCGATCAGGCCGTTTTTACCGATGGCATCAATGGCGTTGGTTATCAGATTCAAAAAGACCTGCTGGAGCTGGGCCTGATCGCCGGCGATAATCGGCAGGTCATTTGCCAGATCGGTCTGTATGTCGATATTGTTGTTTCGGGCATAGTTTTCCAGAATATTGATGGTCTGGTTTAACGTATCATTCACATCCACATCTTCCAGCCGTGGCTCCATCTTTCTGGCGTAACCGAGCATATTATGAACTACTTTGCGTGCCCGCTCAACATGCTCTTCGATTTTTTTTATGGAAGTTCGGAATTCTTCAAAGTTTTCACTATTCTGAAATTCCTCTTCTTCCAGAAGGTCTTCCATCCATCCGGTTTTCTGGATGATCGTCGCCAGGGGATTGTTGATCTCGTGTGCCACGCCTGCGGCCATCTTGCCCAGTGCCGCCAATTTATCCGACTGAACCAGCTGGGCGTTGAGTCCGATCATTTTTTCATCGGAACTTTTGAGTTGCCTGATGGCAAGGCGGACGGCAAAAAACGTGGTTAGAACAATCGCCAGGATCCCCATGGAAATGATTATGATTTCCGTATACCGTATTTCAAACAGGCGGGACATGAGCTCGTCCGACTCCTGTTTGATGACCAGCAGCCATTTTCTATCTTTCAACCAGCTTCCTGCATAGAGGCTGTTTCTGTTCTTTCCGTCGGTTATTTCAGTCACTGTTACGCGACCGCCGAACAGGCTGGTGTCCAAGTTTGATTGGGACAGTACTATCCCGTGGAATCGCGGCAGGGTTTGATAGACCCCGTCTCGGTTGATCAGAAAGGCATCCCCGGTTCTGCCGATCTGGGCCGAACGCACGATCTTCTCCAGGATATCCGGATCAATGGTGGCCCGCAGAATCCATTGATTCCGGTCCTCGTCCCGCCGTATGGCGATGATAAAGTGGGGCAAGTTCCGGTACCCCATATAAACGTCGCTTTTGTAGACCCCTTTGCTCATCACCTCATCGAACCAGGGCTGACCCTGGTAGTTGCGGCCCTTAAGGTCATAGGGTCCGATATAGGCCAGATGCCGGCCCTCGCTGTCGATCACCCCAAGGTCCACGAAAGCCCCGGCCCGGTAATTCATGACCTCAAAGATTCGGGACAGGCTGCCTTCATCGATCATATCTTGGAAGGTGTGGGTGTCGGCCATGGCATTGAGTATGGCGGTGCGTTCTTTTAAGAACAAATCGACGGCCTCTGACTGGGCTTGGGCGCGATACCGAATCTGTTCATCGATATTTTGTCTGTATGTATTATTAAATTGGTAATACAACGTCGCTCCCAGCGTGATCAGAGGCGCAAAAGATACAACGAGGATGAGGGAAATAATTTTTCTTTGAAGGTTGCGATACAGGAGTTCTTTCATCAAACTCACCGTTCCTTATACCGGCCACTTAATAAACCGCCAGTAACCAAACACGGTCCACCCCCAAAGCACCAGCCAGGCCAGGATGGTGATCGGCAGGCCGAATTTAACAAAATCCATGACATCCAGCAACCGTTCACCGGTTTCGGGATCGCGGCCCATACCGTAGCAGATGGCGTTGTTGGGAGTGCCCACCACCAGGAAATTGGCAAAGGAGGAAGAAAAAGAGCAAATCAGCCCCACCTTCCACACGCTGATATCGGCAAGGGCGGCCATGGGAAGAACAATGGGGCCCAGTGCCGCCACCGTGGCACCGTCGCTCATGAAATTGGTCATGATTCCCGTCAGCAGGCTGACACCCACCAGCAGCCCGTCTCCCTTTGTCAGAAAATCCGGAAGAACACTGACGAACGCATTGGCCAGCCACAGGGCGCCTCCTGTAAATTTCAATCCCACACCCATGGCGCAGGCAGCCGCATATAAGCCCACCACATCGAAAGCCACGCCGTCCTGCACATCCTCCCAGGTGATGATCCGGCACAGGAACATGGCCATCACCGCATACAAGGTGGGCCCACCGAGGCCGGAGTGTTCGCCGAGCACCATCCAGGCGATAACCAGCACCACCAGGATGACGGTCATCATGGCTTCCCGGCCGCCGAATTTGGGCATCCTTGCCATCTCGGCCCTGACCACCTCGCTGGGGTTCATTTCTTTCACCATGAATTTCGGCTTGCAGCGGATGTACATGTACGCGCCGACCACCACGGCCATCAGCGGTACATACGGCAGGCCGGTTTTCATCCATTCCAAAAAGGTGATCGGAAAGCCGTAATCCATCAGGTATCCGACCATAATGGCGTTGCGGCCTCCGGCGGCAGGCGAACCGGGTCCGCCGTGGTTGGAGGCAAAACAGACCCCCAGCAGGAGGAATATGGCCAGGGCCCGGTCTTTTTCAACACCGTGTATTTTGCAGGTCACCTTGTAAACACCCATAAGCACAGGAATGAGCAGTGCCACCAGGGCATGAGCGGACAAGAAACCGGATAACACCGCCAGCATCGGTAAAAAGAGAAAGGCAAATGCCTTTGTGCTCTTAATGCGGCCCAGGAGAATAAAGCCGATGCGTTTGTCCAGGCCTGTTTTGGAAATCCCAACCGCAACGGCAAGAACACCGAAAATGAAAAATACGGCATCGCTCATGTAAGCTTCTGAAATCTCGTTGATCGGCAGGATGGCGAAAATGTACAGCATAACGCCCACCATAACATCCGTGGCGCCAAGAGGCAGGGCTTCGGTACCCCATAAAAAAGCGGCCAGGAACAAAAGGGCGACCATTATCTTTGCCATCCGGGCAACCTCTTCCGAAGTTAAAAGCCGGTCGTTTTTATGGTTTGCGGGAGCGGGTTTGCCCAACCTTTCAACCTGAAATGCAGCCGGTCGCAGTTTTCGGTTCACCGTATCGGTGATTGTATTGCAGTCCGGCGCCAGTTTATAGCTGGCAGGATTGGCCCTGCTTACCATGTCGATCATGCTTTGCGGCGGCGGCAAGAGAACGACGGCGGTTAATACAACAATTGCACTAATCAGCAGAATCGGTTTGTATCCGGGTCTGTTTTTCCATGTCCAGCTCGTGTCCAAGGCTCTACCCGTCGTGGTATGGTGTGACATACATCCTCCTTATCCGCCAAACCCATCATTCCAATATTCCATTCATCCATTATTCCAATTGTGAGCGAAGCGAACTAACTTGATCGTCAAGGGCACATGTTTTTATGGCGTGTAAAACCGCGGCGAATACATCGGTCAGCCTCAAGATGCCCACGATATGTCCCTGATGGGTGACCAGAAGGGATTGATGTTGCCCTATGACCAGCTGATGAATCGCTTCATTAAGGGTGGCCGTTTCATCGATATGCTCACCCTCTGTGGGCTCATGCATAAAATCTTTAACCTTTAGGGTGGCGGCTTTTTTGCAGATCTCGCTCATTGCCCCGCTCCAGAGACCGTAATGGGACATCAAGGATTTCATAAATTCCCTGGTCAGTCCGGAATGGGCCATTATTCCTTTCCGGCCCATAACCTGTTCATATTTCGGCTCCAGAGCCTTGAGCACGTCTAGCTGACTTATCTTGCCGATTACTCGCTGATTTGCATTTAAGACAAGCAATGCGCGGTGACGATACCGGGTTTGGTCGAATGCCGCCTGAGCCTTTTCCAGAGCCATGACCGCGTCATATAACGTAGCATCTTCAGGAACTGTGGCGTATTCCGCAAGGGGAACCATCAAATCTTTTACCATGTGTGTTTTCACCGTAACGCTCTCCTCTCCGAAAGGTATTTTACTTAGTGAACGTAATTTTAAATACGATTACGTATTGAAGTTTGATTTTATCATTCAATGGAAAAGTTTAGAGTGACTAAAGTGTAAAGTGACTAAAGTTGAGGTGTCGCTTCGCTCCGGCCTATATGAATCAGGCAGATTCATTCACTTTAGCTCACTTCAAATTTTAAACTTTTCAACTTCACCTCATACAGAATGTCCTGATAAAAATACGTCACTGTAATTACGAAATAGAGTACTTAGCATAATAGATCCCCGTACGTTAGAGCAAACAACATGCCAGGCGGACCATCATGTCAAAAAGTGGAAACATCCTTAAATTACAGATGTTTTTTAAAACAGGCCGTATTTAAGGATAAGGAGCACCCGGCGGTTGTGTCGATTTTATTTACAGTGTGTAAAATAACAGCCTAATGCTTTTCCTAAATTATTAAGTAAACCGCCGCCTATGGACGCGATCACTGCGCCGACTGAATCTAGGAATCACCGGCGCCCGGTGGCGCACTGATGATTTTACCGATGTCATTTTTGATTTTTGACCGGTAATAATCGACTTTGTCGCTGTTTGTCATGATCATATCGATTTGCCGGGTGTGAAGGGTGAGATAGCCGAGGATTTTAATCCGTTCCAGCATATAGCCTCTTTCATGCCCCTCCACCCGGGAAATCAGGTTGTCCTTCTTTGTTTCAACCCGGAACCCGTGTTCTTCGAGTATCGATTTGATGAAATTAACGCGTTTGAAGCGTCGGCTGGAATCCGCGGCTCCTCCCTTAAACTGGAAGCTGACAAAATTTTCGGCTCTTTGATCACCGACCAGGGCCTCCAGGGTGGAGAAATGATAACCTATCCGGGAACTTATATTGCAGTAATTTTTCGAAATCATGATATAGTTGCGATCTGCGTACTTTGGGCCTAAGCTCCGGGTCATTGCCGTACTGGCGGATGACTGAGACACGACCGACATAAATCCTTTTCCGTCCAGGGGAGGCGGGCCGTCCCAGGGTATGGCGGCAAATCCCTCCCAAAAAGCCAGCATGGGTATCGAGGCGATATTCTCCAGTTTGACATATTTTTCCCTGACTTCTTTTATAAAACCGTCATCTAAATTTAAAATCCACCACTGCATGGGAACCTGATAATGAAGCTGCTTGCTTGATCGTTCCGCGAAGTTGCGGCCCTCTCCGAAACTGAACATCTCGTGGACTGATTTTTCATGAATAAATCGCGTAATATCATGGAACGTCATGCAGTTTTCAGGCGCAAACCCGGGGTCATCCGGCTCCAAAAGATTTAGCGGTATAATGTGACGGCTCACCGCTTTGAGTGTCTCATGGACCGGACTTCCTATCATCAAACACTCTTTTTGTTTCGCTTTGTTCAGCAGATATTCCACACGGCCTTTATGTATCGATCGGCCCGTTGCATCCAGGGTGATCTGATCGCCGTTGTTCAGCTTGTTCAATGCGCCGGAGACACTGAAAAGGGCCGGCAACCCGAATTCTCTGGCAACGCTGGCAAGGTGCCCGGCGAAACTGCCGTGTTCGGTGATTATGCCGGATGCGCGGCTTAAAAGGGAAGCCCATCGGGGATGCGCCTCCCGGGTGAGAAGCATTGCGCCTTCCGGAAATTCCAATATATCCAGGCCGCTGTCTACAGTGCATACCGTTCCGCAGGCGGCGCCCGGGCAGGCGGTAATACCCCCTTTCAGAATAACGGTTTCCTTTTGTTTGGCTTTGAATCCTTCGGGCAAATCCTGCTTCAGTGATTCCATTTGCAGCAGGGGCCGAGACTGCAGGATATGAATTTCGCCTTTTTTACTGATTGCCCATTCGATATCTTGTGGTGTGCCGTAGTGATCTTCGATTCTAATCGCCATTTGAGCCAGGGTGACAGCCTGTTGTTCATTAATTGATGGTTGATTCCGAACATCATCCTCTGTGAGGTCGACCCGGCACACCCCTTCAAGCGGATAACAGACCAATTTTTTGTTTTTCTCTTTAATATCCTGATGAATGGTCTTTAATGGCGGTTCTCTGGACACCACGAAAAGATCACTGTCTACAGAGCCATCGACAACGGCTATGGGAAGACCCCATGTGGCGTTGATAAAAACGGAATCATCATGAATATCAATCGGGTTGCGTGAATAGATGACGCCGCCGGAAGCGGCATCCACCATCACCAGACACCCCACGCACATGGCAATGTCTTCATCTTTAATTCCTTTATTGAGTCTGTAAGTAATCGCCTGAAGGCTGTATTTACTGGCGATAATCTCTTTATAGGAATCAATGACATGATCGGCGCTGACATTCAATTCCGACAAATGCAAACCGGCGAATGAACTGCTTTCCTCATCTTCACCGAGGGCACTGCTTCGCATGGCGACCGTAGCTCCGGATCCGGCTTCCGCTTCCATTTTTCGCCAGGCGTCGGAAATGGCATCTTCGAGTTCCCGGGGAAGCTCGGATTCAATAATGAGTTGATGAAGACGGGCTTGCAGCTCGTAGAGATTTTCAATGTCATATAGGTCAGCCAATTGCATTTGCCTGGCAATTTCAACACTTAAGTGATTGTGATCGATAAACCGCCGATAGGCTGAGGAGGTAATGACAAATCCGGACGGCACGTTCAATCCGATATTCTTTTTGATTTCACCGAGATTCGCCATCTTGCCGCCCACCAGATCGACTCGATCTTTGTCGATGCTGCCGAGAGGAATAACGAGCGGCGCATCCCGAATCTGCTTTTTCTCATTCAGAATCCAATTGATCTTATTCTCGATATCGTCGTATCTTGGGATCAGCCCGACATATCTCCCCGGTGCAAGCTGTTGTAATTTCTTCACCATCTGAAAAACATTTGCCGAAACGGTGGTTGCACTGGATCGTACGAACGACATGCCGAACGGTCGCTCGCCTTTAAGCGTCCTTTCAATGTCGGCCATAATTTCAAGGGCTTTATTGTTGGCGCTGATGAGCTGTTTGAAATAAGCGTACCTTTCCTTGAAATCCAGACGAAGTTTTTCCATTTCTTCCGGGTTAACGGAGCCCCACGAGAATATTCTTTTGATGATACCGCCAAGTTTCATCATCGGTGCCATAACCTTCGCCGTCATCGTTTCAATTTCGACTCAAGGTGCTTTATTTTACTTTCCTGAATCGATTTGTTCTTATGCGCGTCCTGAAGTTTGTACAGCAACTCATCGATATTGACCGGTTTCATCATGAAATCGAAGGCCCCGCTTTCCATACCCTCCCTTGCCGCCTCCAGGCTTGCGTGTCCGGTCAGCAAGATCACTTCAACCAATGGAAGTCGTTTTTTAATTTCCTTCAGGGTTTCGATCCCGTCCATTCCAGGCATTCTGATGTCTAGTACCACCACGTCCACCGGGGTGTGTGCCAAAAGGGACAGGGCCTCTTCCCCGCTCTCTGCGCCGTAGGCATTCACGTGGCGTTTTTTCATTCGCTTGAGTATTGTTTCCAAAAAATCCTTTTCATCGTCCACAAAAAGGGTTGTAAGTGTGTTCACTGGGTTACCTCCCCTGGTTGATGGATAAGTTTAAAGTGAACTAAAGTGTAAAGTGCCTAAAGTTGAAGTGTCGCTCGCGCAGCGCAGACGCTTGCGCCGCGTGTTGCTCCGGCCTTTATAAATCAGACAGCATTCATTAATTTTAGCTCACTTCAAATTTTAAACTTTTAAACTTCATCTCATAAAGAATGAACTGATACAAATACGCCACCATAATCGCGAAATAGAGTGCTCAGTTCTCTTTTTCAAATACCGCCATGGGATGTCTGATGATTTTGTCTATCAGTGCCTTACGGATCTTTTCTTCCATGGCATGTTTCTTGTCATACGCCTCGTTGACCTTTGGAATCAGGTCGGAAATATCGCAGGGCTTTTTGACGTAATCGAACGCTCCCAGCTTTAGTCCTTCGACAGCCGATTCCACCGTGGCATGGCCGGTGAGCATAATAACCTCCACCAGAGGGTGTTTTTGCTTGGTCTTGCGAAGCACTTCCAATCCATCAATACCCGGCATCTTCACATCCAGGATGACAACGTCGATGCGGTGCTCGTTCATCGTCTTCAGAGCATCCGCGCCGTTGGTGGCGGTAAAAGTTACAATTCCTCTCTTTTCCAGAAGGATCTTGGTTGTATTTAGAAATCTCTCCTCGTCATCCACCAGCAATAATTGTATGGTCGCCATTTTGTTACCTCTCCTTGATAAAAACGTCAGTCTGTATTCTCTTCCTTTCCGACAGATTCCAACGGCAAGTGCAAATTAAACACGCTGCCTGCATTTAATTCACTGGTTGCGGTGATCTCTCCTCCCAGGCCCTTTACGATTCCATAAACCGTACTGAGGCCCAGACCGGTTCCCTGTCCCGGCGGTTTGGTGGTAAAGAACGGAAGAAAAATTCTTTCCATGTTCTCCGGGGAAATCCCGCATCCGTTGTCCGCTATCGATACTTCTATGAATGCGTCTTCATGGGACGCGTTGATCCGGATTTCCGCACTATCCTTGCCTCTAAGCGCATGGATGGCGTTGTTCAGCAGATTTAGAAAAACCTGTTGCAGCTGGTTGGGGTCGCTCATGAGGGGGGGCAGCTCGGATTCGATCTTCTGGATAATGCGAACGTTTTCCAAAAGCGCCTTTTGCTCTATCATCCTTACCATTTCAGGCAGAAATTCCTGCATCGTCACCGGTTTCATCACAGCCTCGGTTTTGCGCGCGAAATTCAACAGCCCCTGGGTGATGCGGCTGCATCGCTCGATCTGAATGTCGATTTGTTCCACGGAGTCTTTGATCAAACCCATGTTATCCGGATCAATAGATGGATTGTTCTTTTCAACATCCGATATGAGTTCTTGGATCAACATACGCTCCGCCTTCATCACCTGGAGCGGATTGTTGATTTCATGGGCCAGTCCCGTGCTCATCTCTCCGATTTCGGCAAACTTGCCGGCCATAATCAATTGGGTTTTCATCTGTTGCTTCTCAATGTCCGCCAGGGTCAGCCGATTCGCCAGCCCGGAAGCTAAGATATAGGCCATGATGACAACCACCGCGCCGCCTGCTGCTATTACAAATACTGCGACCAGGACAGCTCGGGTTAATGGAGCAAAGGCATCACTCACTTCCTGCCTCACCACCAGGTCCCAGCCGGTCTGTTTTAGAGATTCCACTGCATAGAGATACCGATGATCCGAATACTTGCCCGTGAAAAAAGAGGCAACTCGATCTTTGTTAATCCGGTAAAAACCGTAATCACTGTCCGTTTCCATTAACCTGCCGCCTGAACGACGCCGGGTCTGCAATATGCCCTTTCGATTGACGAGGTAGGCTTCGCCGGATTTTCCCACACGGATATTCTCTACCAGATCATTGAAGAAAAGCGTATCCACGGTGGCCCGCAGGTACCAGGTCCGATCGCCTTCATCCCGGCGGATTGCTATGATAAAATGCGGTATGTTGCGATACCCTAAAAATATGTCTGAAATATAGCGTCCTTCACGCTCAACCGCCTTGAACCATTCGGTTTCCGCATAATTCTTCCCGGCAAGGTCAAAAGGGCCGGCATAGGCCAGGTGATTTCCCTTTTCATCGAACACGCCGAGATCGAAAAACGCCCGGGATCTTGATAAGAGCCTGCGGAAGAGTTCGGTCAGTCGCTTCGGATCGGATATCTCCGCAATGCTGTAAAAAAAAGCGGCGAATTGCAGATCCGATAATCTCTCCTCAAGAAATTGATCGACTAATTGGCGGTGGTCTGATGCGATCCGTACCAGTTTCGTCTCCACCTGTTCGCGTGAATAGGCGGCAAAGTAGTACACCAGCACCCCGCACACCAGCATGAGGGTGATAGAAGGCCCGGCCAGTCCCCGGGTCAGAATCATTTGCCGTATTTTTCTGAAATGGTGGTTTTTCAAACCTTTTTCTTTCAGATCTCTTTATCCATTTCTTTGATCTTTTCCAGCATGGCCAGCGTAGAGCGAGAGGCGCTCATTTTGAGCAATTCATCCATTTTTTCCTCGCGTATTTTCATTTTGTTCATGACCTTTTTTTTATACGCTTCGGTAAGCGTCTCAAGGAGTTGGTCAAATTCACACGGCTTTTGCAGGTATGAATATGCGCCGCCCTTGGTGCACTCCACTGCCGAATCGATGGACCCGTGCCCGGTTAGGATGACCACCTCCATCCATTTGTGCTCCGCTTTCAAGGTTCTAAGGGTTTCCTCCCCGTCCATGCCGGGCATTTTCAAATCGACTAAGGCGATGTCGATGGGATGTTTCTTCGCTGCCTCGATGGCCTTATCACCGCTGCCAACGGCAATGACATTGAAGTCCCTTACTTCCAATCTTTTTGTGGTTGATCTCAGAAACTGTTCCTCGTCGTCCACAAGTAAAAGATTGATTTTTTCCTTTGCCATGGTTTTCTCCTTCATTCAAAATTTATAATTAAAAATTGATTTTAAATACCCATCCATTTCCAATATCCAAAGAATACCCAACCCCACAAAACCGCAAGACTTAATACCAAAACTACGGATCCATGGACAAAAAAATCTTTCATGGTCAACAACTGCTCTCCGGTCTCCGGGTCTTTTGCCATGCTGTAGACAATGGCGTTGTTGGGCGTTCCGATGATCAACACATGAGCGAAGGAGGAGGCAAAAGCGGTCGCCAGC
>DUZK01000133.1 GCA_013349495.1 Deltaproteobacteria bacterium | reverse complement strand
GATAAGAAGATCTGCTGTGTCTGTTCCATCGAATATAGCAGAAGGCTATGGAAGAAAAACAACTGTTGATTACATTCGGATGCTTTACATTTCTTATGGTTCGGTTTGTGAGCTGGAAACCCAGATATTATTGGCAGGGGATTTAGGCTTCATTGAAAAAGGTGAATCGGGTACAGTAAAAAAGGACGTCACAGAAATCGAAAGAATGTTAAAAGCTCTGATAAAATCTTTAGAAAACAAACCCTCGAATCCTTGGACCCTCTTCTCCAACTTAATTGGAGAAGAACCGAAAAAATTAACGCATGCCGACACGGGCGATTAGATTACTGAAGCAGAAAGGCGTCTCTTTTTAACCGGTTACCTTGTAGGCGGTATCAGCCCGTTCGGTACGAAACAAAAGCTTCCGGTGATTATGGAAAAATGCCTGTTGAATGCGGATACCGATGCAATCAATGCTGGTCAACGGGGCGTAATGCTGGTATTGAAACCGGAAGATATCGTCAGGGCTCTCAACGCCGTGACAAATGATTTGTCCGATTAATGAGTCGCAGGAAAGGAAAGGAGTACAGCAAACATGTCAAACGACAGACTTTTTGAAGCATACAGGGAAACCCACCCAAAATCCGCTTCGTTCCACGAACAAGCCAAACAGTATTTTGCAGGAGACGGCGCCACCGCGCACACCCGGATGATCAAACCGTACGGCCCATTTATCACCCACGCCCTGGGATCGAAAAAATGGGATGTGGATGGGAATGAGTATGTCGATTACACGATGGGACACGGCGCCCTGCTCCTGGGGCACAGCCATCCGGCAGTTGTCTCCGCCATCCAGGAGCAGGCGGCCAAGGGGCTCCATTACGGCGACAACCATGAATTGGAGATCCGGTGGGCGGAACTGATTGCCGGCATGGTGCCGGCAGCCGAAAGGATCGAGTTTTTTTCCTGCGGCCAGGAGGCCAATCTCATGGCCATCCGTTTGAGCCGTGCATTCACCGGCCGCAGAAAAATACTGCGGTTCGTGGAAAACTTTCATGGATGGGCGGACCAGTTTTCGCTGCCCCCCATGACCGCAGGCGCTGTGTTCGATGATGTGACCATGATTCCGTATGACCTCGAGGTTGCCGAAAAAGAACTGGCGAAAAACGAATACGCCATACTGATGACCGAGGGCGGCGGCGCCCACATGGCCGGACAAATACCGTTGGATGAAGCATTTGTTCGGGCACTCCCCGGTCTGACAAGCAAGTATGGAACCATCTGGCACATGGACGAAGTGGTGACCGGATTCAGGGATCATCCGGGCGGATACCAGGCAATGGTGGGGGTGAAGCCCGATCTGGCCAGTTTCGGAAAGATCGTTACCGGCGGTCTGGCCGGTGGCGCATTGGCGGGCCGCGCCGATATTCTGCATGCGTTCAGTGCAGACATGCCGGATGAAAAGCGTGTGAAACATTCCGGAACCTGGAATGCAAACCCATTGACCTGTTCGGCCGGAGTTGCCTGCCTGAATATTGTCAAAACCGGTGAACCGCAGAAGCGGGCAAATGAGCTTGCAGACGCTCTTAAAAGAAAAGGTCGTCAGATGATAAAGGAAAATGGATTCAATGCATGGCTTTACGGAAGAAGCATCGTGCATACGTACCTGGGCCCCGTGGACTTCGAGCCCGATGACGATATTTCGCCGCCCAGCCAAAATACCCAAAACATCCTTGGAAAGACGCCGGCAAAGGAGCGGCTCTGCATCCATCTGCTTCAGCAGGGGATTTCCACACTGGGCGCCCGATATTTTGTCTTGTCGGCGGTGCACACGGAAGAAGACATCGATAAGACGGTAAACGCGCTGGAAGCCTCTCTGGCGGCCATGCGTGAGGAGGGAACATTATAGAATTGAATATTTTCTATTGAATATTGAAAAACTAAAGAATACGGCCCGTTCTGGAGAGACAATCTGGAATTTTCGATTTTCTATTTTCGATTCTTAGTGTTAAATATTCAATTCTCAATTTTCAATGTTTAAGCGCCCGGCCGTTTAGAATTCCGGTGTGTTCTCCCTTGTCCACGACGATTTTTCCGTTGACCAGCACGTAATCGATCCCCTGGGGGTGCTGTTTCGGGTTTTCGAATGTTGCGGTATCCTGTATGGTATCCGGATCAAAAACGACCAGGTCTGCCGCAAGTCCTGCTTTGATCAATCCCCGGTCGGAGAGCCCCAGGCGCTGTGCCGGGGCAGCGGTCAGACGCCGGATCATTTCCTCTAAAGAAAGCAGGCCGATGTTTCGCCAATACTCCGCAATGAATCTCGGAAACGTGCCCCACCCTCTCGGATTCGGCTGCTCACCCACCAGTATGCCGTCGCTGCATCCGGTATGGCTGGGATGCTGCATGATTCTTTGAATGTCCGGTTCGTTGCCGACAAGGTTCACAAACCCGGCATTCAGGTTTTCTTCAAGTAGCAAATCACAAACGAATTCGGCAACGTTTTTCCCGCATGCTTCGGCCCCTTCGGTCAGCGGCTTCCCGATATATTCGCGATGCTTTGGAGACGGGGCGCAGGAGAGCACCATATCCTCCCATCCGGATTCTGTTTCAAGCATTTCATCACACATTTTCTTTTTCGCCTCATGGTCACGAAATCTCTCGATCATTGCCTCAGGCCCCCCTTGGTGAACCCATCTCGGAATCGTGATCAAAAGCGTCGTACTGGCGGCACGGTAGGAGTATGCGTCGAAACTCACATCAATGCCGCGATCTCTTGCATCATCGATGAGTTGAAGCATCTCGGTCGATTTTCCCTTATTCCGGGACCCGTTGGCTGCAAAATGAGAAAAATGTACCTTGACTCCGGTTGCCTCTCCCACCGCCAAAACTTCTTTGAGGGCATCCATTAGTCCAAGGTCCCGGCCCCGGATATGCCATACCGAAAGCCCCCCCAATTCCGCAACTGTTTCGCAAATGGCAATCAACTCCCGGGTTTCCGAATAACGGCAGGGAAAATAATCGAGGCCTGTCGAAAATCCGAAAGCCCCTTGTTTCATCCCAACCGTAACCGCTTCCTGCATCTTCTTCAATTCATCTGCAGAAGGAGATCGATCTTCAAATCCGACGGTTTCCAGTCGCAAGGCATTGTGGGGGATTAAATAGGCAACATTCGCCGCAACTTTCCCGTCAAACCGATTCAAAAACTCTCCCACCGACCGCCAATCCCAGGAGATGTCCGGATTTCCGTTCAGAGCAGACAGGTAGGAACGCATCATATGAAGATTCGGCGGGGACAGGGGAGCATAGGAAAGCCCGTCAAGCCCGATTACATCGGTGGTCACCCCTTGAGTGATCTTCGGCTCATGGGCGGGGTTTGCCAGCATCATGACATCCGAATGGGTATGCATGTCGATAAATCCGGGGCAGACCGCATGATCCTTGGCATCGATCACGACCCGTGCGTTTGAAGGACTCAGCTTACCCATGGAAGCGATCCGATCACCGCAGATCCCGACATCCCCGTAACACCAGGGATTTCCGGACCCATCAAAGATTTTACCGTTCTGGATTATAATATCGAACATCTCCATTCTCCTTCCGTGTTCTATGCTCACTTTAGTACACGTATTCTTAAATACTACTATGTATTAGAGTTGGTCTGATTATGCTATGCAAAAATTTAAAGTGCCTAAAGTGAGCTAAAGTGTCTAAAGTTGAGGTACGCGCTGACTCGCGATCTTTTTGATATATAAATGGCGGAATTCCTCAATTTTAGCTCACTTTAAACTTATAACTTTTGGACTTCAGTTCATACCGAATAGTCGTCCTGAAAAAATAAGGCATCGAATTGATGAATTAGGATTCTTAACCCCCGATTCCATCAGTTGCGTTCTCCGGCGGGTTTTAATGTCATAATCAGAAAACCGACAATGAGAAGAATCACAATATTGATCGTCCAACCCAAGTCGTACGACCCGGTCTTATCATAAATATAACCGCCGAGTACCGGTCCGATACTGCCGCCGAAACCGGTCGCAAAGAATATGAGCAACCCGTACGCGGCGCCTAATATATGGCGGCCGAATCGGTCCGATACCAGATACGGCATGACCGGGGCCAAAGAGCCGTATCCGAACCCGTAGACCAGGGCAAAAAGGTATAAGAGAAATACCGTTTTTGCCTTCAGGAGAAGAAACATCCCCACGCTCATCACAAACATTCCAAAAGCTGCGGAATACTTGGCATCTCTGATCCTGTCGCTGAGCCAGCCGAAGAAGAACTTGCCAAGGCTTCCGGTCACCCCGACCACTCCCAATGCTGCCGCAGCCTCCAGCTTATCGATGCCGTTATTGACCGCATAGGGAATCTGGTGAACAAACGTCATCATAACGGTCATCACAGCAAAAATATTACATACGGCCAACAACCAGAAACGGGTGTTTTTCAATATCGGTTTTATGGAGACTTTTTCAGCTGGATGATTGATTTGTAAAGAGACGTTCGCTTCCTCCCCGGACCGGTCACCGTCGGGGAGCAACCCCATCTCTTCGGGGCCTGTTTTCCCCATAAAAATTTGAGAGATGATAATCCCCACCACCAGCATCAATGTTCCGATGGAAAGAAAACCGACGCGCCACCCGTACTGCTGCACGATATAACCGGCAAAAGGCGCCATGATCATGGTGCCCACACCGATTCCCATACTCGAGATACCGATGGCAAGCCCACGATGCCGGACAAACCATTTCCCGACCGTCGCACTGCTGACCACAGCCCCGCATCCGGCAGATCCTGCCCCGACCAGCACACCGTAACAAAGATAGAGATGCAGCGGGGTCCTTACAAAGCTGGATAGAATCAAACCCAAAGTGGTCACTAAAATGCCGGTGGTCATCACCCATTTGGGAGCAATTCGATCCAACAGCCACCCGGTAAAAAGACTGCTGCATGCATACATCACCAGATTGATGGAAGCCCCCAGGGAAATGATGGTCATGGGCCAGTTGTATTCGGCAAACATGGGTTTTACAAAAACGCCGAAGGAATACCGAACCCCGTAAGTGACAATCATAATAAAGAAGGCGCCGATGACCACATACCAGCCCCAGAATATTTCCCTTACGCTTTTGATAATTTCACCTTCGTATCGATATTCATCTGATTTCAAAGTTAGCGATACTCGAAACTTGATACTTGCCTGTCCCGTTGAAAGCGGGGAAACTTGCGAAAGGTATTCTATCAGTTTCGAATAGTTCCAATCCGCTCTAATCCAGTTTCAAGTTTCAAATTTCTCTGCTTATCGTTCCGATTAGAAATAACAGCGCTATTGCCGGTTTGAATCGGATCCCCTCAAAAACGTTACGATCACTCCTAACCCTGTCACCACCGCACCTGAAACCATCGCATATTGAAATGCGGTCATAAATGCAGATCGCTGTTCCGGTGCGTAAACCTTGAAACTGAGTCCCCCGCTCAGGGCATTAAACACGGTGTTGAAAACCAGGCCGGCCAGGGCAACACCCAGAACCATGCCAAAGTTACGGGCCGTGGCAAGGGTGCTTCCGGCAATACCTCTGCGCTCCGGCGGCACTGCACTCATGGCAGTTGCACTGTTGGGCGGAATAAACAATGAAATGCCGATTCCAATTAACGCCAATCTCCAGATTATGGAAAGATAATGCGCTGAAGCGGAAAGACGGGATAATAAGAAAAGACCCGATGATATGACAATCATTCCAAGGGTGCACAGCAGCCGTGAGCCGATCCGATCCGAAATCCAGCCGGAAACAGGAGATACAAAGAATAGAAACAGAAATGGCGCAACCATGAAATAACCCGCCTTGGCAGGTGAGTATCCGGCCGGATGGACCAGAAAAAACGGCATCAGAAAAACCATGGTAAATAAACCCATGAAAAGAATCACGGCAGACAGTACCGGCAGGATAAACAACCGTATTCTTAAAAGGGAAAGATCAAAGATGGGATATGGTTTTTGCTTTTCCAAACGATAAAGACCGGCAGCGCTGATCAATGCGATGGCTGCAAAAAACATAAACTGCAAACCTGTCGCGCCCCGGCTATGAAGGCGAGCTAATGCAATAATAATCGAGCAGAAACAGACACCAAGCAAAACCGCTCCAAGCCAATCAAATGTCTCGTTTGTTGGAGCATCAATCGTTTCTGTTTTTAATACCCGATAGGCCCAGATTGATGCGAATATACCGATGGGAATATTGATGTAGAATATGTATCGCCAGGAGGCAATACTGACAATCATCCCACCCAGGGCGGGACCGGTGGTGAGTCCGGCTGCCACAACCGTCCCGATCATTCCCAAGGCCCGGCCTCTTTCCTGAGGAGGGAATATATCAACAACGAGCGCCGGGGAGCAGGCCATGAGCATGGCCGCCCCGACTCCCTGAAACGAACGAGCGGCGACCAGCCAGATCGCATGACGCGCTATACCGCATATGAAAGACCCCAGTGAAAACAGGATAAACCCCCTGTAAAACACCCACCACCGTCCCTTAAGATCGCTCAGCCTTCCAAAAGCCAATAACAAAGAAGAAATGGTCAGCAGGTAGATTAAAGGCACCCATTCAATGGTGGTCATGGGCACATTCAAATCCTTCATGATGACCGGCAATGCGATATTGACGATACTTCCGTCAAGGGTGGACATGAATACGCCGACGGCGACCAGTGCGAAGGTAATCCACTTATTGTCTGAAACGCCCATGTGAATCATCCAAGGGGAGAACTCAGCAGTTTATCAAAATACGCAATCGTCTTTTCTAACCCCTCATCCAAAGGCACTTTCGGGTTCCAGTCCAAAACCTTTCTGGCTATGGTGATATCGGGTCGGCGCTGGCGAGGGTCATCTTCAGGGAGTGATTTGAAAATAATCTCGGATGTTGATCCGGTCATCGCTATTATTTTATCAGCAAGTTCTAGGATTGTGAATTCGCTGGGATTTCCCAGATTAATGGGGCCGGTCACATCATCAGGAGAATTGAAAAGCTGAATAAGCCCTATGATAAGATCATCCACGTAACAAAAAGACCGGGTCTGTTTTCCGTCTCCGAAGACGGTGATCGGATTTCCCTTGAGCGCTTGAACGACGAAATTGGACACCACCCGACCGTCGTTTAAATGCATGCGGGGACCATAGGTGTTAAAGATCCGGGCAACCTTTATCATAAGATTGTGCTGGCGATAGTAATCAAAAAACAGTGTCTCGGCACATCGCTTTCCCTCGTCATAGCAAGACCTCGGTCCGATACAGTTTACATTGCCCCGGTAGGATTCCGATTGAGGGTGCTCTGTGGGGTCTCCGTAGACTTCGGATGTTGAAGCCTGGAGTATCTTTATTTTCAGCCGTTTGGCAAGCCCCAGCATATTTATGGATCCGTGGACATTGACCTTCGTGGTCTGAACCGGATCGTTCTGGTAGTGGATGGGCGAGGCCGGGCAGGCAAGATTATAAATCTCATCCACCTCGATGAACAGCGGAAACGTAATATCGAGGCGATAAAGCTCAAAATAGGGATTCGGAAGGAGTTGTACGATATTCCGTTTGGACCCGGTGTATAGATTGTCCACGCAGATAACATCACAGCCTTGCTCTATCAATCGCTCGCAGAGGTGAGAACCCAAGAATCCGGCTCCTCCGGTTATTAGAACTCGCTTGCGTATGTGCATATGTACCTCCCTGAATAAAGTGAAAAACGCTTCCGGCATTCAATCCGTATCTAAAATGCATGTACGGTATCGGGTTTAAATCAAAGCCGTTTGTCAAAGAGGTTTCAGGTGTCAGGTTTCAACTCTTTTATTTCTTACTCCTGACACCTGAAACCAAAGAATCGTGACATAAAATGCGCCAAAAACAGCCACGGAAGTTTTAGAAGCCAACAGTGGTGATTTACACCCTACGGTATCATGGCAATTCAGTGTTTGAAAAGGGAAAAATGAGATGATAAGATGGACACCGCCACAAGGTTCATGAATAACTCTGAGAAGTAATTTCAAGGGGATATGGACATGAAACGCTTCGGATTTGCACTCCTTTCAACATTAATGATTTCAGCCCTCTTTCCTTATCCTGCACTCGGGGATTCTATGGATATTGAAGCGTTTAGAAACAGAATGGTTGACCAACAGATTCGAAAACGAGGTGTAGAAGACACCCGCGTGATGAATGCCATGTCTCAGGTCCCGAGGCATCGATTTGTACCGAAAGGCAGGGTCTCTGAAGCATATGCGGATCATCCCCTTCCCATCGGTGAAGGCCAGACCATATCCCAACCCTATATTGTGGCGCTTATGACCGAACGGCTGAAACTAACCGGTGGCGAACGCGTGCTTGAGATCGGCACAGGGTCCGGTTATCAGGCGGCAATCCTTGCCGAGGTCGCCAAAGAGGTATTCACCATGGAAATCAAAAAAGGACTCCATGAAAGATCGACGGAAACATTAAAATCCCTAAAATTCAACAATATCAGAACACGTCATGGAGACGGTTATTTCGGTTGGGAAGAATTCGCACCTTTCGACGCCATTATGATTACGGCTGCGGTAAATCATATCCCGCCTCCCCTTCTCAAGCAACTGAAGAACGGAGGACGGTTGATTCTTCCTCTGGGCAATCCGTTTCACTTTCAACATCTCACCCTCGTTACGAAAAAAGGAGAAGATTACAACGTCAAACAGATTACCGGTGTTCTTTTTGTACCCATGACCGGCCACGCCATGGATCGCAGCCAATAGAGCCGATGATACTTCCAGCGGTATTCCTCCTTTCCTTTTCTTCCCTGGCCTTTGAAGTGCTGCTGACACGGGTTTTTTCCATCAGTCAGTGGAACCATCTTTCATTCATGGTGATCAGTATAGGCTTGTTCGGATTTGCAGCCAGCGGAACGTTTCTGAGCATCTCAGAGTCGAAACAGTTCCGCTGGCACCGTTATATTTCCGTTAAAATCCCGGTGACATTGCTCATCATTGGATACTCGGCAAGCGCAGTAGTCTCATTCATACTGTCAAATCGAATTCCCCTGGATTATTTCAGAATACCACTGGAATTCAACCAGTCATTCTATTTGCTCACTGCTTATCTTTTGTTGTCCCTGCCGTTTTTCTTTACCGGCCTTACGGTCTGTTCTGCATATGCATTCCTGCCTGAAAAGACTGGTGCCGTTTATCTGGCGACCATGACCGGGGCTGCCCTTGGGGCTTTTTTCCCGATACCGCTTCTGGCCATCCTTGGACTTGAGCGGTCAGTTTTCGTCTCGGCCCTCATTCCGCTGATTATTCTTCCTTTTAATGCCAGCGGCTGTTTGAAAAGGCTTTTCCTGGGAGTGTCAGTTCCTATCGTTGCAACTATCGCTGTTCTTTTCGTCTTTTCGCCAATAACGTACGTATCGCCGTCACCCTATAAATCGCTGAGCCAGATGCTTCGATTTCCCGATACCGAAATTACGGAAACATCCACAACGCTGAGAGGTCGGATGGATGAGGTGAAAAGTCCCTATATCCGGTTTGCACCGGGTTTGAGTCTGAAATATACGGAGCAACTGCCCCGTCAACACGCAATCTTTAAAGACGGTGATTCGCCGCTGACACTGTACGATATCCGATCACCGTCCGATCTCGATTTTGCCGAATTTACGCTCCCCTATTCCGGATACTTTTTGAACCCCCGCCCCGCCTCCGTGCTCCTGCTGATCAATGGCGGAGGAACATCCATTCCCTGTGCTCTTGCGTCGCGAGCCCAAAAAATCGTGATCGTCGAACAGCATCCGTTTTCGGCGATAAGGATTCAATCGCAATACGGTCTTACGGTAATCGCAGAGAATCCGAGAACGTTCATTTCAAATGCCGGGGAAAAATATTCCATCATTCACATCGAAGACTGGGGCCCTTCACTGCCCGGCACCGCAGCCCTTGATCAGAGTCATTTATTCACCCTCCGGGCGTTTAGAGATTACATGGATCATCTCCAATCGGAAGGCGTGATCATCCTTTCCCGTAAATTATTGCTGCCGCCGTCTGATTCCCTCCGGTTATGGGCAACCGCCTATGAAGCGCTCAAAGCTGGCGGCAGCAAAGCGCCCGAACAGCATATGGCCGTGCTCAGAAACTGGGATACCTTCACCCTGTTGATTTCAAAAACACCGATTCGAAATTCAGAGAAAATCAGATCCTTTGCCAGAAACCTTAATTTCGACCTGGTATACTTGCCGGACCTGACCCAAAAGGAAACCAACCGATACAATGAATTTGACCGGCCCTATCATTATGAAGCGATATCACGATTAAAGGCATCGTACGGATCCGGGGAAGAAAAGAGGTTCTTTCAAACCTATCTTCTGGATGTGAGCCCTCAAAGCGACGATCGACCCTTTCCCAGCCGATTCCTCAAATGGACAAGGATTCTCGACCAATACAAAAGCATGGGAAGCCGATTCTATTCACTCTTTCTTTCAGGAGAAGTCATTGTAGGTGTGGTATTTCTTGAAGCGCTGTTCATCTCGATCCTTCTCCTGTTGATACCGGTATCGGGACTCTTGAAACGATCGGGAAAACCTGCCGCACATGCCGTTCTTTTTTTTACCGGCATCGGATTCGGATTCATGTTCATTGAACTCTATTTCATCAAAGCCTTTACGCTCCTGTTTGGAGATCCGGTAATCAGTTTAACTGTCGTGCTCACGGGGATTCTGGTCTATTCCGGTGCCGGCGGGTTCTGCTCCAAATATATCGGATACAGAAATCTTGGAATATTCATCCTTGCCCTGGTGGTAATTCTCCTGATGTCATTTTACGGGCTCCGGATCCTGCTGGGATATATCGTGGGGCAATCCGAGGTTATTCGATATCTCACCGCCTTCCTGGTTTTGTTGCCGTTTGGTTTTCTCATGGGCATCCCTTTTCCGCTGGGCATGCAGTTTCTTTTATTGAATCCGGCCCATCGGGCCTATGGGTGGGCGGTTAACGGATGCGCATCGGTGTTGACGTCCATTTTATCGGTCCAGATCGCGCTCTCCTTCGGTATTGCCTATATCCTGGTCTGCGCTGTTGCAGCATACGGTTTGGTTTACATCAGTTGCAGGCGGAGGCGGTGAGTATTGTAGAAGCGATTCAATCGGAAAAACCCCCCTTATTTATTTCCGACTCGATCAAAGGAATGAATTTATGACTGGCCCCGGAAAAGGGATAATTTTTCAATTCACTGACCGTAACCCAACAATAATCGGCAGCCCCGTTCAACTTCACAGCACCTGAAAGGTATCTGCAT
>DUZK01000132.1 GCA_013349495.1 Deltaproteobacteria bacterium | reverse complement strand
TCAAGCGGTCCAGTAAAACCTAAATCCACCATCAAAATCGTGGAAATCTTGATAATCAGCAGTTTGATACGTATCGTTTTTAATATTAAGGTGCAGGCAAAATTACTGTATTCCATTATTGGTAAAGGGTTTTATTAAATTAGGTGGTGGATTTCGGTAAAACAAAAGCCCTCACACAGGAGCGTGAGGGCTTTTGAACTTAGAATCTAATATAAAAGGGCTTGGGCCAATTACATCATTCCGCCCATTCCGCCCATTCCGCCCATTCCACCGCCTCCAGGCATGGGGGGAGTTGCATCTCTTTCTTCAGGTTTGTCGGCAATCATGGCTTCCGTGGTCAGCATGAGGCCGGCTACGGAAGCGGCATTCTGAAGCGCGAATCGAACCACCTTGGTGGGGTCGATGACACCCGCATCGATCAGATTTTCGTACTTATCCGTTTCCGCGTTGTATCCGAATGCGCCTTTTTCGGCTTTGACCTTGTCAATCACAACCGATCCTTCACGGCCGGCGTTGTTGGCAATCTGGCGAAGCGGTTCTTCAATGGCTCTCATAACCACTTTTACGCCCAGTTTCTGATCGGCCTTGATCTTGATTTTTTCCAGCGCTTCCAGGGTACGGACCAGCGCGACACCTCCGCCGGGTACGATACCTTCTTCTACTGCAGCGCGGGTCGCATTCAGAGCGTCCTCCACTCTTGCTTTTTTCTCTTTCATTTCGGTTTCAGTGGCAGCACCCACGTTGATGACGGCCACACCGCCGATCAGCTTGGCCAACCGCTCTTGCAGTTTCTCTCGATCGTAATCGGACGTGGTTTCATCAATCTGAGCGCGAATCTGCTTGACCCGACCTTCCAGAGCGGATCGGGCGCCTGCGCCGTCGACGATGGTGGTGTTGTCTTTATCGATGGTAATACGCTTGGCTTTTCCGAGATCGGTTACCTTCAGATTTTCCAGTTTGATTCCCAGATCTTCGGATACCACCTGACCGCCGGTCAAAGTGGCGATGTCTTCCAGCATGGCTTTTCTTCGATCACCAAAACCGGGAGCCTTTACGGCAGCCACTTGCAAGGTTCCTCTAAGTTTGTTGACCACCAGAGTGGCCAGTGCTTCACCTTCCACATCTTCAGCAATGATCATGAGGGGCTTTCCCATCTTGGCAACTTGCTCCAGGACCGGAAGAAGATCTTTCATGTTGCTGATCTTTTTCTCGTTGATCAGAATGAAAGGATTCTCCAATGAAACGACCATTTTCTCCGGGTCGGTCACAAAGTAGGGAGAGAGGTAACCGCGATCGAACTGCATCCCCTCAACAACCTCTAGAGAGGTCTCCATTGCTTTGGCTTCTTCAACGGTAATGACGCCTTCTTTGCCCACTTTGTTCATGGCTTCGGCAATGATATTGCCGATGGTCTCGTCGTTGTTTGCAGAAATGGTTCCGACCTGTGCAATTTCCCGCTGGTCTTTGGTCGGTTTGCTCATATTATGCAGCTCATTGACGGCAACCTCAACTGCCTTTTCGATTCCCCGTTTGATGGCCATTGGATTGTTGCCGGCCGCTACAAGTTTTTGTCCTTCTTCGTAAATGGATCTTGCCAATATGGTTGCGGTGGTGGTTCCGTCACCGGCCATGTCGCTGGTTTTGCTGGCCACTTCCTTGACCATCTGGGCGCCCATGTTCTCGAATTTGTCTTCCAGTTCGATCTCTTTGGCCACGGTGACGCCGTCTTTGGTAACGGTCGGTGAGCCCCAGGATTTATCCAGAACCACGTTTCTGCCTTTCGGGCCTAATGTTACAACCACTGCATCTGCGAGTGTTCTTACACCGCGAAGCATGGCCTCGCGTGCTTTCATGTCGTACTTGATTATTTTAGCCATCTTAATCTATCCTCCATCATTATTTGAAAATTTGATTATTCAATCACTCCGAGAATGTCGTCTTCACGCATAATTAGATATTCTTTGCCATCAATCTTTACTTCGGTTCCGGAATACTTTCCGAATAGAATCTTATCCCCTTTTTTGATTTCGAGGGGGATTCGTTTGCCGTCATCGCCTATCTTGCCGTTGCCGACAGCCATTACTTTGCCTTCGGCCGGTTTTTCTTTAGCGGTATCCGGGATAATGATCCCACCCTTTGTCTTTTCTTCTTCCTCTACGCGTTCTACCAAGATTCGATCCTGTAACGGTCTGATTTTCATTGTTGTCATTCTCCTTTGTTAATATAATGTATTCTGCTCGATTGTTTGATTGTTATAAACTAAAGAAAGGATTGATTATCGTGCCCAAAACCCGTGGTATAATCTGTTTTCACCCCCCTTCGAAGAAACTCAATGACATTCAAATATATTTTAAAACAGTAGTTTTTTTTGAACTATAATCACCCTTTTTCATTTGTAAAGGGGTACCGCATGAATTTTATGCCGTACTGTAAAGCCCCTTCTGTTTCATCCGCCGAGTCAATAAAAAGGGGAGAACGCTCCGGTTAAAGGAGCGACCTCCCCTTACTTGTCGGTTACGGTTCAATATTTATGTTGTAGGGAATGTGTCCGGTCTGCCGATATCGATCATTATGACTTGTCAGTCGACTCTTTGCTCTTCTTCGAAGGCTTGTCTGTCGTCGAAGACTTGTCTGTCGTCTCTTTTTTCTTTGTTTCGGTTGATTCGGATGATTTCGATTTATCGGCATAATCGGTAACATACCATCCGGTGCCTTTTAGATGGAACGTGCTCTGAGATATCAATTTATGCAGACGCCCGGAGCAGTGTTTGCATTTGGTAAGGGATTTGTCGGAAAATCGTTGAATGGCTTCTTCGATTTCTCCACACTTTGTGCATTCATACTCGTAGATTGGCATACGATCAAACCTCCAGATATTCGTGCAAAACGACCCTGTAAATTATCCTCTAATATAGTGAGTCCCGGCGGATTGTCAAGAAGATCGGTTTTTTTTATGATAGAAAATGGATCTATCGGGGGTTGTGAAGCGTTTCAATGGGAAGACGCCATTTATCATAGAAACTGAACACTTCAGAAATTCCCGATATTTGGACATTTCTGAGTATGTCATGGGTGGCATCATGTACGCGTTTTTCCTCGGTCATTGTTTCCTGATGGGTGGCCATAAAATTCTGGAGAAATCTGCCGAATCTGACGATATGAACCAATTCATGGGTGATGATGTAGAGGGTGAAGGGAAAAAGGGAGATTTCAGGGGATTGACAGATGGTTGACAGGACCGAATGATCCTGGATGCATATCTTATAAAAATCGAATGCTGAAGAGCCTAGGACAGTATCCTGTTTCTTCCCCTCATACCGGATGATTTGAGCAAAGGGTCCATGGACGATTTCACCCGGTTCCAGATCCGCCAGTGTCTTTACATCGTACATGGGGTGTAACCACTGGCTGGCGGACATTTTGTAATGGTTGCTCACCAGTTCCTCTGCCATGACCGTCGAGTCGGTTACGATTTGAATTTCTTCAGGACTGAATTTTGTAAGCGCTTCCATATCAGTGAGTGCCAAAAATAGAAAATTTGCTTAATTTATATTTGAAATAAAATAACACAACCGTATGGATGGAACAACCGCTTCGCTGATTCATGTTATATTTCCGCATACGCCCCGGCTTTGGCATGTACACTTCATTGCGGGCAAAAAAAGTATAGACAATACGATTCATTTAATGCTAAAGAGTCCTATTCAAAAATTTGCATAGATTGGAGGTGATCGGTTGGGTAGTGTCATAAAAAAGAGAAGAAAGAAAATGAGAAGGCATAAACATCGTAAACTTCTGGCCCGGACCCGACATCAGAGAAGAAAAGGTAAATGATCATACCTTTTGTCTCTTCCAGATATAGAAAAGCACCGTACCGATTATAAAGGGACGGTGCTTTTTTCTTCCTTTGCGTTTAGTAGGGTTATTCGCTATAACCCTTCAGATACTTTAAGAATTCAGAATCCATGGACAGCACCAGCGAATTCTTGTCATCAAGCGCTTCGCTGTATATTTCAAGGGTTTTGATAAAGGAATAAAATTCCGGATCAGCGCCGTATGCCTCCGCATATATTTTCGTCACTTCCGCATCGGCCTTACCTTTGAGTTCTTGAGCCGTTCGATAGGCTTCAGAGGAAATTTGCTTTAAATCACGCTGTTTTTCGCCGAGGATCTTTTGGGCTTCACCCTTGCCCTCGGATCTGAATTTTTCAGCAATCTGCTTCCGCTCGGCAATCATTCGACTGTAAACCGATTTCTGAACCTCTTCCACATAGTTGATGCGCTTTATTTTTACATCCACCAGCTCAATTCCGAATTGGGCCAGTTTCGGTTGGGCCTGTTCCATGATCCCCTTGGTGATGACCTCCCGCCCGGTGACGATTTGATAGCCGTACCGCCCTTCCTTTTTCACATCTTCCAGACCGACTTCGAATGTGTCCAGTTCTCTGTTGCTTGAACGGATCGCTTCGATGAGCCGATAGGAGGTGATGAAGTTTCGGACCGCCGGGTCGATGATGTCGTCCAGACGCCCGAGTGCAGCGACCGTGTTATTGACGGTTTGAAAAAGTTTTACCGGATCCACCACCTTCCACCGGGCAAACGGATCCACCCAGATGAAGGTTTTGTCCAGGGTGGGGATTTGACCGGGATCGCCGTCCCAACTGAGCAGGTTCTTCGGAAAATAATTGGCCTGCTGGATAAACGGGATTTTAAAATATAATCCTGGGGTCTTTTTCGATTCTCCAATGACTCTCCCGAACTGGGTGACCACCACCTGTTCGGTTTCGTCGACCACGTAGGCGGATGCAAAAATCAGAAGAATGCCGACAATCAGTAATGCAACGATGAATCCTTTTGATTTCATTTTTCAATACCCTGCTTTCCCAGATTTAAGAACGGGAGTAAATTTTTCTGATTAGAATCGATGATGTATTTGGGACCCAGCTTCGGGAACAGGTCCCTGAGCATTTCAAGATACAACCGTCGCCGGGTCACATCTTTGGCCTTAATATACTCTTCGTAAACCGCGCTAAACCGAGAGACATCACCCTTTGAGCGGTTGATCCGATCCATCGCATATCCTTCTGCTGCTCTAATGGTTCTTTCGGCTTCGCCTCGCGCTTCCGGAACGGCCTTATTATAGTCTTCCTTGGCCTGATAAATCATTTTCTCTTTTTCTTGTGTGGCCTGGTTCACTTCGTTGAAGGACGGTTGAACCGGACCCGGAACGTTGGTCTTTTTCATTTCAATGGTGCTGATATTGATACCGCTTTCAGCCTTATCCAGTTCCCTTTGAAGCAGCAGCTTGGCTTCATCCGCTATCTCAGCCCGTTTGTTTATGACTTCATTGATGCTGCGGTCCCCGACCACCTGGCGCATGGCGGCTTCCGACATGTCCATGAGCAGTCTTCGAACGTCCCGAACTTTGAACAGATAATTATACGGGTCCTTTATCCGGTACTGCACGATCCATGGAACAAGGGCCACATTCAGATCTCCGGTAAGCATCAAGGATACGCTTTCATTGTCACTCCCGGTGGCGAATCGCGACCGGGTTCCCGGTTCCACTGAACGGAATCCGAATTCTTCCATGTACACGCGTCGAACCTTGACTTTGGTGACCCTTTCGACGCCGGCCGGTAATTTGAAATTCAATCCGGGCTGGCTGATCCTCACAAATTTTCCGAATCGCTGGACCACACCCACTTCATCCACTGCAATGGTATAAAACGTGGAAGAACCGAAGAATACGGCGATTAAAATAAGCAGGACAATGAATGGACCGCCGGGGAATTTGAATTTCCTGATTTTTTCTATGATTTCATCCATCTGAGGCGGCATGCCACCTTTTTGCTGATTTTTTAATTTATCCCAATCCCAACTCATGTTATTCCGTCCCTGTTGAAGGTAAAAAAGAGATGCGGTATAAGTATCGTAAGTCCGCATCCCAAACAATTACAAGATGATAACATTTCAATCGTTTACATTTTAGGTTACATCATGGAGCAAGTCAAGAAAAAAGAAAAATCACCGGGTTAGCTTACCCCATGCAATATTGAGTTTGACGAGTATCTCTGATAATTGCTTTTGCTACAATATCTTTCCTCAGTGCGGGTTTGTAATGAAATCAAAAAGAAAAAAAACAAAAGGATTTGATTCTCTGAGCGATATTCTGCCGAACGTTATAAATACGTTCAGACATAGCCCTGATGAAAAGCTGCTTCAGGTATTTGAGATTTGGAACCAGGCTGTGGGGGAGTCGGTTTCACAAAATGCCCAACCGAGTGCATTTAAAGGCAGGCTGCTTCTGGTTGAGGTGAACAGTTCGGTTTGGATGCATCAACTTCAATTTTTAAAAGAAGATATTATCCGCAAGATAAATGAAACAATGGAAGAGGAAGTGGTGGAGGATATTAAATTCAAAATCGGTACACCCTGACCCGGATGAATCGGAAATTCCAAATCACAAATATCAAAACCCAAACAAATCACAATGACCGAAATTCAAAATTCGAAACATCTGGAAGAACAAACAAGCCAACCCGGTTTGGGTCATTGGATATTGGAATTTGAGATTTGTTTGTAATTTGCTTGCCCGCCGTTTTTCTGGCGGGGTGCTTGTGTATTGATTTTTACATAATAAGATGCATGAAACAATAACTAAGACTCAACGCCTAAATAACAAATGATAGGCAATAGTCAAAATCAAGAATCTACCGTCGACACACTCTTTGACGGTCGTGTGATTATAAAGCAAAGCCGCATGGGTTACCGGTTTTCCATTGATGCGGTTCTTCTGGCAGCTTCAATTCACCCGAAGCGGAAAGATACGATCGTAGACCTGGGGACGGGTTGCGGAATCATTCCACTGATTCTGGCATATCACCATCCGGAGATTCGGATATTCGGGGTTGAAGTTCAAAAAGAACTTGCGGTTCTTGCCCAAGAGAACATCGCGGCCAACGGTATGGAAGATCAGATTAAGATCTTCCAATTGGACATGAAAAAGCTGTCCATAAATATGCTTCCAAAGGCGGCGGATCTTGTTGTGAGCAATCCTCCGTATCGGAAAGCGCATTCAGGAAGGATTAACCCGAACCAGCAGCGTGCACGGGCGCGGCATGAAATTTCCATCACCCTGGCGGATTTGATTCGCACGGCCCGAAAGATCTTGCGCAAATCCGGAAGGTTTGTGATGGTATACCCCATCGATCGCCTGGCGGATGTCGTGGCCACATTGCGATCCGGGAATCTCGAACCGAAATTTATCCGGAACATCCACTCCTATCGAAACACAGAGGCGAAGCTGGTACTCGTTGAAGCGGTCAAGGACGGGCGTCCGGGTTTGAAGGCTGCTCCCCCCTTGTACATTTATGAGCCTGACGATACGTACACCGAAGAAACCCAAGACATGTTTCAATCTCTTTGAGGGCATGCGACACACGGCATTCTAAGGGATGCGAAACAGGTACCGTTCCCCATCGGAATTATCGTGTTTAGACCGCTGTAATCAATGGATTCGATCATTGACATCATATTGGAAAAGGTATAATTATTCAGGCCGATGGAGAGGTGGCCGAGCGGTTGAAGGCCCCGCTCTCGAAAAGCGGTATCCTGTCAAAAACGGGATCGTGGGTTCGAATCCCACCCTCTCCGCCAGGAAAATCAATGGAATTGATTTTCACGGGTGGCTTATGGCTATTGGCCAGTGGCCTAATGAGGGAATTAATTTTACTTCGGTGAAACTTTAAACGAGAATGTCATTCAGAAAAATCGATCAAACCAGAATACCAATGGCTAAAAGCTAACAGCCAATGGTATTTTGATTTATCAAAATATAGGAGAGATGTCCGAGCTGGCCGAAGGAGCACGACTGGAAATCGTGTGTGCTGCCAAAAGCGGCACCGAGGGTTCGAATCCCTCTCTCTCCGCCATTTATAAAAACTCCCAATACTCACCATGACCGATTGAGGAAAACGGTCATGGCTTTCCGGCTGTAATAGACGGTCAACGGTGGCTCACCGTGTATTGCAGCCGGATTGGTATGGACAATCCGGCTGGCATCACATGAGGAATTGTCATCGTGTCCTATCTGGTTTTGGCTAGAAAATATCGTCCCCAGACATTTGACCAGGTGGTCAAACAGGATCATATTACCCGCACGCTGGCAAATGCCATTTCATCCGACCGTGTCGCCCATGCCATTTTATTTTCCGGTCCCCGGGGAACCGGAAAAACAACGGTTGCCAGAATCCTGGCAAAGGCCTTGAACTGTAAAAACGCACCCACTTCGACACCTTGCGATCAATGCCGATCATGCAAGGAAATCAAAAACGGCAGCGCAGTGGATGTGTATGAGATCGACGGTGCTTCAAACAACAGTGTAGATCAGGTTCGGGAGTTGCGTGAGAACATCAGATACATGCCGGCCCACAGCCCGAATAAAATATACATTATTGATGAAGTTCACATGCTCAGCATTGCAGCCTTCAATGCCCTGCTCAAAACACTGGAAGAACCGCCTTCTCACGTATTGTTCATGTTTGCCACCACAGAACCGCATAAGATACCGATAACCATTCTCTCCAGATGCCAGCGACATGAATTCCGCCGGATCGATATCGAGTCCATTCAAAACCACCTGGAATGGATCTGTACCCAAGAAGAGATTGAAGTTGCAGCCGAAAGCCTTTGGCTTATCGCCCGGGAGGCTTCCGGCAGCATGCGGGATGCATTGAGCCTGCTTGACCAGATTATCACGTGTTGTGAAGGAGCTGTGGGCCCAGAAGATGTCATTGAGTTGCTGGGGGTGATAGATCGAAAAACCATTTTTGACATTTCAGATGCGGTTTTGTCCAGAGAGCTGCCCACCGTGCTTGCGCTTTTGGATCATGTCTATGATCGCGGATTTGATTTGAAGAAGCTGTATAACGATCTTGTGGAGCATTTCAGGAATCTTTGCGTGGTTAAAATGGGAAAGCAGCTGGAAAGACTGGTGGATCTTCCAACCCATGAGATCGAGTCTATTAAAGAACAGGTCTCCGATGTGGCGTTTACTTATCTGAACCAGATGTTCCATCTCCTGTTGAACGAGGAGCCCACCATCCGCCTGTCAAACCAGCCTAAATTGGTATTTGAACTGGCATTTATTCGTATGTGCCAGATCAAACCGGCGCTGCCGCTTGAAACTCTTGTTGAAAGGCTGGATGATTTGCAGGCAAGAATCGGGATGACGGGCATTGTGACGGACAAACCGGTAGAAAAAAAAACGCCTGATTCAGACCACAGGCCTTCTGTTGCAGACCTGCGGGAACATACCGCACCTTCGGAAAAAACCGAAAGCCCGAAGATATCCGGGGGATCGGTTGAAAACCTCGACCGGATATGGAAACGGGTCATTGATATGACTTCTGAGCAGTACCCGTTTCTTGCCGCCACCCTGAGCAAATGTGACGTCAAGGGATTAACGCGAGAAGGTATCGAAATTAAAGTCAATGGAAACGATTTTAACCGAAATCAGGTTCTTCGATCTAAGAATATCGCTATTTTGGAGAAGATCATAAGAGATGTTCTGGGAAGAACGGTTCGCATCGAAATATCAAAAGGCAATTCCGAGACACCGAACAATCAAGAGAAGCGTGCCAGGGAAAACCAATTAAAACAGGAGGCGTTGAGTCATCCGCTGGTGGCCGAAGCCATTGAGATTTTTAACGGCAAGGTCGTCGACGTAAAAATACTATAGGAGGATGGTCCATGAAAAATATGGGAAACCTGATGAAACAGGCCCAGAAGCTTTAATCCAAGATGTTGAAATTGCAAGATGAATTGGCTGATAAGACAGTGGAAACCGCTGCCGGCGGCGGTATGGTGAAGGTCGTGGCCAACGGCAGACAGCAGATTTTATCCATTGAGATAGAGAAGGAAGTTGTTGATCCTGATGATGTGGAAATGCTTCAGGATTTGATTCTTGCCGCCGTCAATGATGCCCTCGTTAAATCTCAGGAAATGGTTTCCGAGGAGATGGGCAAACTGACCGGGGGTATGAATATTCCCGGAATGATGTAGAGGATTTTCGATCTTCAATTTTCGAATTTCGAATGAAACGTTTGCAGTTTTGAATATATTACCGGTTCATTGAGCAATTAACCCCGTCAACCAAAAGACCACAGATCATTTGCGAAAATCGCAATTCACAAATCGAAAATTGGAAATATCATGAGTCATTATCCGTCATCGCTTTTAAAGCTGATCAAACACCTCTCAAGGCTTCCCGGTATCGGCGAAAAAACAGCCGAACGTCTTGCCATGCATATCATACGCTCTTCGCGGAAAGAGGCGGAATCTTTGGCTGCCAGTATTCTGGAAATAAAAGACAAGATTAGATTATGCGAGCGGTGCGGTGCGTTAAGCGACCGTGAAGTCTGTGATATTTGCAGCAATCCGCACCGGGATGAGAGTCTGTTGTGTGTGGTGGAACAGCCTGCGGACATGGTGGCCGTTGAGAAATCCGGTGCATTTAAAGGGAAATATCACATTCTTCAGGGAGCGCTTTCGCCCATGAACGGTATCGGTCCGGACGCTATCCGCATTCAGGAACTGTTGCACAGAATCCGGGAAGGCCGGGTAAAGGAAGTCGTCATTGCCACCAGTACCAATGTGGAAGGGGAGGCCACCGCCTCTTATATTGCGGACCGGCTGGAGTCGTATGCGGTCAATGTGACCCGGATCGCCTCAGGGGTTCCCATGGGAGGAGATCTCCAGTATGTGGATCCGGTGACCCTTCAGCGGGCCATGGATACGCGTCGTGCAGTATAAGCCCACCGATGTGTTTCAGTGTACGGATTGCGGTCATTGCTGCAAAGGATACGGCGGCACCTTTATTTCAGAAAAAGACCTTGAAGGGATAGCCGATTTCATCCAAGTCCATAAAGCGCAATTCATATCCGAATATTGCCAAATATCCGGCGGGAGATGGGTTATCGCCCAGGGCGAGAACGGTTACTGTGTATTTTGGAACAACGGATGCACCATTCATCCGGTGAAGCCGCGGATGTGCAAGGCATGGCCTTTTATCGGAGGAGTGGCGCGGGATGTTGCCAATTGGCACATAATGGCAGGAGAATGCCCCGGTATCCGGACCGATGTCCCTGATGCCGATATCATGAATTGTGTCCAGCAGGTTTTAAACACCCTTTAACAGCGATTTGCTCCTAAGCGGGAACTTAGTTTGCTTTGCTCACAATTGGAATACTGGAATATTGGAACGCTGGAATGATGGGTTTAAATGAATTCTATCGATTTTATAAAAAAGATCTTTTCCGCTTTTATACCCAATATTCCATTATTCCAT
>DUZK01000131.1 GCA_013349495.1 Deltaproteobacteria bacterium | reverse complement strand
ATTCCTTATCTTTAGCTCACTTTAAACTTTAGTTCACTTCAAACTCTTGCAACGCTTCTTCAGGCAGAGCCGGACAACTCTGACCTGGCCCAGAGGACCAGGTTTTTTAGGACTAAATAAATGGAACAATTATCCTACACAAATGAGATATATCGGACCGACCCCAAGCGGGTTCCCTTCTTGGCAAGGATTTTTCCCGGACTTACATTCTACAGGCAATTTTTCGGTGTTATCCTAGACGCAAGCGCTAAAGCAAAGCGAGGGCAATATGATGATGCAGAGTGGTGCCGGAGCAGTATTAATATTTTCCGCTCATTGGAAAATATCGGCATCTGTATTGAAATAACCGGAATTGAGAATATCAAAAAAATAGAAACACCATGCATCATCATTGCCAACCACATGAGTACGCTTGAGACCGTCATCCTGCCGATCATTATTCATCCGATTCAAAAGGTCACCTTCATCGTTAAACAGGACCTGCTCGAGTATCCGATATTCAAGCACATCATGCGGGCACGCGACCCAGTTGCTGTCAGTCGCACAAATCCCCGGCAGGATTTGAAAGCCGTGATGGAAGGCGGGGTTAAGAGACTGAAAAACGGGATCTCGATCATTGTTTTTCCGCAAACCACACGGATGCCTTCCATCGATCCGGCCCAGTTTAATACCATTGGCATCAAACTCGCCAAGAAAGCTGATGTGCCCATCGTTCCCCTGGCCCTCTTATCCGATGCGTGGGGGACCGGAAAATATCTGAAGGACCTGGGGAAAATAGATCCGTCAAAGTCCGTTCATCTTTCATTCGGAGAACCGATACGGGTTCAGGGACGGGGAACAAATGACCATGAAGCCATCATCCATTTTATAGAAAGCAGACTCGAAAAATGGCGGGCTTTCCAGTCACCAAAGCCATGATACCCATTCCGAGGCCGCTTTCTCAAAAACCAATCCATGGAAAAACTACGGTCAGCAGAGGAAGTGTCTTAAGTTGTTTTGTATGTAACACACGATGGAAGATATCGAGAGATAACCAATTGAATCTATTTGGAGCGACACATGAAAATCTTGTTTGCCGCACCTGAGAAAGCCAGGGGCGGATTATTGGAAATATTGAGAGCGGAATTGCCGGAGCACCAGGTCGAGGCCGCCGGTGCATTTCGTATTGAATCGTTAAAAGGCTATGATGTGGTGATCCCTTGCATCTCTCCCGTAACAGCGGAATTGATAAAGGATGCGGATCGGCTTAAACTCATCCAACAGGGGGGTGCGGGTTTGGATTCGGTGGATCTCGACGCTGCAAAAGCACACAACATCATGATCGCCAACGTACCGACGGATTTGTCCGGCGCGAGCGACTCGGTAGCAGAACTGGGAATCTATTTCATGCTGGGGTTATTGCGCGATTATAAAAGCATGACAGCGAATCTGTCGAACCAGAAGATGGGTGAACCGCTCGGGAAAACACTGATGGGGTGTATGGTTGGAATCGTCGGTCTCGGCAGTATCGGCCGTGCATTAGTCCGCAGGTTGAAAAACTTCCAGGTGCGCCTGATCGGTATCAAGCAAAGCAATCCTGAAGTGACCATGCAGGAATTGGGGCTGGAATGGGCCGGCGGCCCTGATGATCTGTCGATCCTGCTTCAACAGTCTGATTTTGTTGTCCTGTGTCTGCCGCTCACCGAAAAAAGCAACCTTATGATGAACAGGAACACCTTTAATTCAATGAAGCGCAATAGCTTTCTGATAAATCTCTCTCGGGGAGGCCTGGTCGATCGACCGGCTCTTGAAGAGGCCTTGAACTCAGGTAAGATTGCAGGTGCAGGGCTCGATGTATTCTGGGAGGAGCCACCTGATCCAGCCGATCCCATATTCAGTTATAATGTGATTGCGGCTCCGCATATCGGAGATGTGACCGATACGGCCATAAAAGGCATTGTCAAGGCTGTTGCGGAAAATATACGCAGAGTCGAGCGAAACGAGTATCCGTTGAATCGTATCCTTTGATTTCCGGGAATAGGGATACGGATATGAAGAACTTGAATCTTATCAAAAGAAAAGAGGTTTGGGTTATAACCGTCAAGGGATGGCTTGTCATCGGTGTAATCGGCATGATCATCCTTGGTAGTTTTGCTCAAACGGTTCACCCCTTTTTTGCTGTCACCGATCCGAAAAGAGGCGAGATTCTTGTGGTGGAAGGATGGCTGCCGAGATACGCCATTGAAAAAGCGGTCCGGGAATTTAAAGAAAATGGGTACCGGTTAATCATTACTACGGGCGGTCCGATATATTCCCAGCTGCCTTGCAGCGACTATGAGAACTATGCGGAACTTGCCTCCGCCGTATTGCAGGACTTACAGGCAGACCCTGGAAAGATCGTTTCCGTACCGGCGCCGGATGTAAAAAAGGATCGAACCTATGTGTCCGCACTCATCTTGAAAAGATGGCTCGATAAAAACAGGCCTGAGGCAAAATCTCTGGACCTCGTCACGTTGGGACCCCATGCCCGAAGAAGCTTGATTCTGCATAAGATCGCGCTGGGATCCGATGTCTCCGTTGGAGTTATCTCCGTTCCCAATCGTGCATACGACCCGAATCAATGGTGGCGGTACAGCCAGGGTGTTAAAACCATTATCAATGAAGTCATCGGTTATGTCTATACCAAGCTAATCTTTCGTCCGGAAAAGGTTTCACCCGCCTGAAAATTATGGAAGGCGCATTGGAGTGATGACACAATGAGTGATGTTCTGATTGCGCTCGGACTGACCCTGTTTCGGGTTTGGCAGGCGTTATGCCCCAATCACCACTTTTTACATTTAAGTCTTTCGATAAACGGTCGATATATTTATTGAACATGGGATTGAGAATTTTCTTAATCCTTTTGCCCCCCGGTGACAAATGTAGCTCACCGGGGGTTTCATTTTATTTCCCGGACAATCTTTCCATGACCGTTTACAACTTCTCTCCGGTGAGTCTGGATATTATTCATCCTCGGGCATGGGAACCAGTAAAACCGGCTTCTTACTTCGACGCAATACCTTGCGAGTAACACCGCCCACCATGGCTTCGGCCAGCATGTTCCGTGAATGGTATGCCATCACGATCATGTCGCACCCGCTTGCATCCGCTTGATTTATAATCTCTTCTACGACACTGCCTGTTTTAACGACAATTTCATCGGTAGCAACACTGCATTCAGGATCATCAGGACTGAAATCTTCACAAAAACTCGACAACGCCTGCCGGATCATCATTCCGTCTCTTTTTTTTCCAATGAGCGCCTCGCGGGTGTCGTCTTCCCGCTGCTTCATGAAATCTTTATATTTATCATCACCGAGAACTTCTTTTAGGTCGGCCTCAACTCGTTGCGGTACATCTCTCATTACGTGGAGGATGGCAATGGTCGCTCCAAATTTGGCGGCAATACCGGCGGCAACATTAAAGGCGTAACGCGCATGCTTGGTGAGATCAGTCGGGAAAAGAATTTTCTTGATTTCAGTACTCATATTCGCACCTCCATAGCAGAATGATAAAAGAATGAATGATTATACAGCAATATAAATCAACAAAATGATTATGCAACAAGAAAACAACGCGCCCTCTCCTTTCACCCGTCCTTTGCATCCCGTAAAATAACAGTCAATCCCTTATACTCAAAGATTGGTTGGCTGTTATGGGCATATAAATTGTGGTTTCCGGACAAACTGTGATATTGGATGGCGCATATGTCTACCCCATTTACTTCCAAAGTAAAAAAACTGATCAAAAAGATACCCGAAGGAAAGGTTGCCACCTACGGTTTTATTGCTGCACTTGCCGGCAACCCCCAAGCAGCCAGACAAGTGGCCCGCATACTGCATTCCTGCTCAAGAAAGGACAGTCTGCCCTGGCATCGCGTGGTGAATAGAAACGGCCGAATATCTTTGAAGCATTATAACGGGTATGAGGTTCAAAAACAGCTATTGGAAAAGGAAGGGGTCGTTTTTGCTGAAAACGATGCCATCGATTTCGACACCTACCTATGGTTGCCTCCAAACGTGTCGCGGAGAATTCATGGAACGAATGAAACAGTCGGTATATGATTGAAACATAAAGTCGTTCATTGATATATGAATTGAAATAACCCTTTCAAATTCTCAACCCAGTTATAGGAGGCTGGCGAATATGGAAACGTTACAAACAGAATTGAAGCAACAGGCAGAAAATTTTGGTGCCCGCTTTTTCGGAGCAGCCGATCTGGCGCCTGCAAAGGATTTTATTGTTGACCAGGGAGGTGCGTTTCTTGCCGAATATCCGCGCGCAATAAGCGTTGGTATAAGCCTGCACGACGGGATCATGGATCAACTGCCGCGACATAAAGAGATTCCCGTCGCTAAAACCTACATTTATCTTTACGATACGGCCAACGCAACGCTCAACCGTATTGCATACCGGTTAAGCGCCGCTTTATCAAAGGCCGGTTACCAGGCCCTTCAGATTCCGGCATCACAGTACATTAATGACGAAAAGGTAATCGGATTGTTTTCTCAAAAGCTCGCAGCCCATCTTGCCGGCTTGGGCTGGATCGGCCCGAGCTGCCTGCTCGTCACCCCGGAGGTCGGACCCCGCGTCCGCTGGGTAACCATACTCACCGATGCACCCCTGGAAACGGGCACTCCCATGGACAACCAATGCGGGGACTGCAATCTTTGTGTGGAAAACTGTCCGCCCAAGGCGTTCACCGGCCGACCATTTGATCCGGCTGAACCTCGGGATCTGCGATTCAAAGTCCAGCGCTGTATCGACTATCGGAAGCATCTTTATGAAAAGGTGACCGGCGCTCGAACCTGCGGTATGTGTCTCTATATTTGTCCTTTCGGGTGTAAAGATAATTAATCGTCTTAAAATCCATGACGTCTGAATGTTCTTCACACCCAATGGAATTGGATATTACATTCATTCCGGATGCGACATTCCCGAGAATGCCAAGCTCGAAAATGTTCAGGCCCTGGTGGCATCCGTCATGGACGGCTGACCAAAAATGGAATCGAAAAAAGGAGACAAACGAAACCCGGAAGATGGCGGAAATTGCCCTGGAGGAGGTAAGCGCGGATGAAAAATAAAAACACGCCTCAAATGACCGGCGGTGAGGCCCTGGCAAAGATGCTGGGAGTATATGAAACCAAGATCATGTTCGGAATCGGGGGCTTTCAACTGCTGCCCTTTTATGATGCCATAAGCAGGCAAGGCAACCGGAATCCGCGACATATCCTGGTCAATGACGAGCGATCCGGTGCATATGCTGCGGATGCATATGCCAGAGTCTTGGGCAGGCCCGGTGTTTGTGACGGTACCATGGGACCCGGGGCCACCAACTTGACCAACGGTTTGATTGAAGCGCATGGTGCAGGCATCCCGATGGTTGCCGTCATCGGGGACAGCAACCGTGATCATTCCTTTAAGAATATGACCCAGGAGACCCTGCAAAAAGAGGTTCTGTCTCCGATAGTAAAAGAATTCATTATGGTGGAACGGGGCCACCGAATACCGGAGCTGACAAGAAGAGCATTTTTAACCGCCACCAGCGGGCGTCCGGGCCCGGTTGTTTTGAGCGTCCCGGAAAACGTGGCGCATGGAATGTGGGATTTCAATGAAGATGAGTTCCATGTTCATCCGAACAGCCTTAATATTCCGGCATTTCGGATTCGGCCGGATTCTGAAATCGTCCAAAAAGCCGCCGCATTGATCAGCCGGTCGGATCGCCCCGTGTTGCTGGTCGGAGGCGGTATTCATTTATCCGGAGCATACAGGGAATTAAGCGAATTTGCCGAATCTCTCAACATCCCGGTTGCCCACACATTAAGCGGCAAGGGATGTCTGGCCGGAAGTCATCCCCTTTGTATCCATTTATTCGGCCGTTACGATCGGTTTGCAAACGAGCTCATCCGGGAGTCTGATCTGCTTATCGGGTTGGGATTTAAATTCGGTGAGATCGCAACGAGCCGATACTCTCTGATACCATCTCATATTCCGGTTATTCACATCGATATCTCTCCGGAAGAAATCGGCAAACATCAGACCATCGAAGTGGGCATGTGGGCCGACTGTAAACTCGCACTGAAAGACCTTTTGGATGAGATGAGCGAAAGCCTTCCGACGCAAAAACAGAAGCGGAAAGAATATGCAGGCCAAATCCTGAAGATGCAGGAACAGTGGCGGGAAGCCAACCGGGCAAGGTTATTCTCGGAAGAAAATCCGCTGACAATGAGCCGGGTTTGCACCGAGCTGAGCCGGGCAATACCCGCCGACGGCATCTTGCTGGCGGACGGAGGATTTGCCGCCCATTGGACCGGTCTTTTATACGACACTTCCGGGGCCGGAAGAACCTATATAGCCAACCGTGGAAATGCATCCATCGGGTACGGTATCCCGGGCGGAATGGGAGCCCAGCTGGCTGCCGGCCAAATACCGGTCGTTGCAATTACCGGAGACGGCGGCTGCAACATGAGCCTTGGAGACTTGGAAACCATCATCCGGGAAAACATTCCGGTTACGGTGCTGGTGGTAAATAATGCGGCATCCGGTTATGTTAAAGCGCTTCAGCACTCCATGTTTAAACGCTATCAATCTTCCGACCTGCTGGATATGAATTATGCGGAAATTTTCAAATCCATGGGGGGCCGAGGCGTCCGTGTTGAAACCCCGGAGGCACTGGAAGGCGCATTGCGCGATGGAATTGCCGAAAAAGCCGCCCCGGTTCTCATCGACATGGTGACAACCAGAGATCCTGACTTCATGCTGCCGGCCGCAGATGCCCGTACGCGGAAAAAGAATTGAGAAGGATGGTTTTGTAAAACACTCTGCAAATACATTTTGAGAAAGAGGAGATAGATATGACAGAAAGAAAACCGAGGTTGGAAGGCAAAGTTGCTATTGTAACAGGTGCCGGATCCAGGGGGCCGGGTACCGGAAATGGAAAGGCCACGGCGATACTCTTTGCTCGGGAAGGCGCCAAGGTTATGCTGGTGGATCTATTTAAAGAGCGCGCCTTGGAGACGCACCGCATCATCCGGGAGGAAAAGGGAGAAAGCGCCGTATTCGAAGCTGATCTAACCAAAGAGAGTCAAGCCCGGGAGATGGTGGAATACGCGATCGCACAATACGGCAGGCTGGATATCCTGCATAACAATGTCGGTATCGGCATGCCCGGATCCGTCCTTGACATGACGGAGGAGGATTGGGACCGCATCCTGGCAGTCAACGTGAAAAGCTTGGCTTTTTCAAGCAAATACGCCATTTTGGAGATGATGGAAAGCGGAGGGGGCTCCATCATCAACATCTCTTCCATAGCCGCAATGCGCGGCCTCGGCATCGCAGCCTACGCATTAACCAAAGGCGGTATTATCGCGTTAACGCGAACCATGGCTGTTCAGCATGCCAAGGACAACATCCGGGTTAACTGCATCGCGCCGGGAACCGTCTATACTCCAATGGTTGCCGAAGGCTTAACCGAGGAGGGCCGTGCCTTGCGCCGGGACAGTGTGCCCCTGGGCACCGAAGGGACCGCATGGGATATCGGTTGGGCAGCGGTCTATCTCGCAAGTGACGAGGCGCGATGGGTAACCGGTGTGGTTCTGCCGGTTGACGGGGGTTTAACCATCACTACAGAACCTACGGTAACGCGATCGGATTTTGTAAAGCAGCAATGATCCGCCAGGGGCATTTAGACGTGAACGGAAAACGACCCGCTTTACCGAAAAAGGGTCTATTGACAGTCTGATACCCCTTTGGTAATGGAGTCCACAGCTTTACAGGCATCCTTCCTGTCACCTGTACCGCAATCAACAATCAGTATGTGGGGGTGTTTTTTATGCCAGATTCAAAAATCGATCCGTCTTCGTCTTTCGGCTCACTGCCGTTGCAGGCCGGCGCAACCTCGATTGGCGGATTGTTTCGCAACCGCGCCCGAATTGACCGTGATGCTGTCGCACTGATTGAAGGTGAGCATCGACTCAGTTTCGGGGAGCTCAATGAGCGGGTGAATCGTCTATCGCATGTACTGGCAGAAGAGGGGGTTAGGCGAGGCGACCGAATCGCCATTTTGAGCCGCAACTGCACCGCCTATGTGGAGGTCGAACTGGCGGCGGCAAAGCTCGGTGCAATGGTCGCAGCAATCAATTGGCGCCTTGCAGACCCTGAGCTTATTCACTGCATCAATCTTGCCGAACCGTGCCTGCTTTTGGTTGCCGAAGATTATATCGATACGATCAACCGGCTGGACCTTGATATCCCGCTCACCATAGAGCTCGGCGCCGAATACGAAGCACGCCTGGCACGAGCAGTATCGATTGAACCGCCCGATCAGGCGCAGAGCGAAGACGGCCTGGTGATCCTCTATACCAGCGGCACGACAGGACTGCCCAAAGGGGCTGTGATCAGTCATCGTGCAATGATTGCGCGAGGTCTGGTTTACATGTTGGAGTACGGTCTGGCAAGAAACGAAGCCTTCGTTGCCTGGGCGCCCCTTTTCCACATGGCATCCACCGATCATGCGCTTGGAAATTTGCTGCGCGGCAGCCCGGTCATCATTACGGACGGCTACAATGCGGAAACGCTATCGGAGATCGTCGAAAAAGAGCGGATCGGCTGGCTGCCTCTGATACCCGGCATGATCGATCATTTCCTGGGCGCGTTGCGCCAGCAGCCGGTCAAGCCGCACGGCATCCGCTTGATCGGTGCCATGGCAGACCTGGTGGCACCCCATCAGATCGCCGAAATCACCGAGCATCTTCAGGCGCCATATGTCAACTCGTTCGGATCCACCGAAACCGGTTTGCCTCCGGGCACGGCCGGGTTGATCCCGATCGGTGAGGTGCCGACAGATCTGGGAAAACGGCAGACTTCATTCTGCGAGCTGCGGTTGGTGGACGAGATGGATCGTGAAGTGCCTGATGGTGTGCCGGGTGACTGTGCGATCCGCGGACCCACGCTGTTCAGCGGATATTGGCGGGCACCCGAGGTCAACGCCAAGGATTTTCGAGGCGGCTGGTTCCATATGGGAGATGTGTTTGTCCGGCGGCCCGATGGGAAACTCGATTTCAAGGATCGCGCTAAATATATGATCAAGTCCGGCGGCGAGAACATCTATCCGGCGGAAATCGAGCGGATTTTGCTGGCCGATGCCAGGGTCGATGATGCGGTGGTGGTCAGGCGGCCCGATTCGAACTGGGGTGAAGTGCCGGTTGCGGCGGTTGCACGAAATGACGACTCTCTCGACGGGAAAGAATTGCTTGCACGCTGCCGCAAAGAGTTGGCCGGTTACAAACAGCCCAAAGAAATCCGCTTTGTCGGCTTTGACGAACTCCCGAGGAGCACCACAGGCAAGATCCGGCGCCATGAGGTTGAAAACTGGTTTAAGTCGTCAGACGATGAGGCGCCGGAACAGAGCGAATAGAGCCCGATGAAACTGTTGTTCATTCAGGATAGCGCCAAGGCCTTTCCGGTTGTTCTGCGCTCTCATCAATGGCCCAAAGCGGTATGGCAAATCCATCGGAAACCGTTTTAAACACCATGCGTACACGGCTGCCGATGCCGACGGTTGCCACCATCTCGGGTGATGCAAGCCGTCCATCAGGTGTTGCCAGATTGCCGGCAATTCGAATCCCATCGTGGGGGCCGGGTTTTCCCTTTTGGGTATCGAGCTCGACGATCAGGATCTGGTAGGGCAGATTATCCTTGAATGTCGGTTGAATGGCGTGATGAACCTCCGCATAACTATAGATGGCGCCTCTTCCTTCCACCGGCTTCCAATCCGACTCCGGATGGCCGCACCAGGGGCAGGCGGTTGTGGGCGGGTAGCGAAACAGCGCGCACGATGTGCAGAATTGCAAATGAAAATCGTGATCGGCGCAGTATCGAAAATATGCCAAGTTCTCATGGTCGGCAGCATCAATGCGCAATTGCATGCCCAGATATTCGCCGCTTGCGCCGATAGCATTTACTGCTGAGTTTCCATTTTCGTTGATCGACATCCTTAACCCCTCCCCATAACCAAAGCAGATCCGTAATTCGGTGTACCCCAACCGAGATTTGCCGTAAGTTCGACTTCCTTCACCTGCCGACAACCGCCTTCTCTATAATCGTAAGTATGCCGCCGCCGACCGTCAGCATCCACCGGACAGCTGTCATCGACATCATTCCGCAGCTGACGAACGTTTTCAATCACCATGCTGATGCCGTGGGTATATCCTTCGCAGAGATGCCCGCCGCTGGTGTTGTTCGGCCGCCTGCCGCCGAGCTGGATCGAACCGCCGCTGATATAATCGCCGGCTCCGCCCGGTTCACAAAAGCCATAGGCCTCAAACTGCAGCATGGACGTAAAGGTGAATGCATCGTATGAACCGGTTACATGGATGTCTTCAGGTTCCACCCCCGCATTTCGCCAGAGTGTGTCGCGGCCATAGCATCCGGCGACCATCGTTGTCGGACCGGCCTGGAAGTACGCATCCGAACGGGGTTTGCACACACGTCCGACAGTGGATTTTATCAATGCCGGCGTGTGGCGGCAGTCTCTGGCGTGCCCGGCTCCCGTGACTATGATGGCGGCTGCATTATCGGTCTCAAGGCAGCAGTCCAGCAGATGAAGGGGTTTGACGATGACCCGGCTGTTCAGGACATCTTCCACAGATACCCTGTTTTGGTGGAGCGCTTTCGGATTGTTTGAAGCGTGTTCGCTGTGTGCTACTTTCACCATTGCGGCCTGGGCCGGTGTAATGCCGTACTCATACATATAGCGCATGAACATGGGGGCAAACCATTCTGCCGGGCTGTGCCAGCCGTATGACCGGGAATGCAGCTCGTCGCCGAGAATCGGTGCTTCGGCGCCCTCACCGGTGCCGCCGATCCGGCTGCGACTGTAACCGTTCATGGCTCTAAAAATCACCACCGTCTTACACATGCCGGCGGCGATAACCCCGGTGGCAATTCCGACCAAGGCTTCCGTGCTGGAGCCGCCACCCCAGACGTCCATGTAGAAGTTGAGCCGGATGCCGAGATCACTCGCCACTGCCGGGCTAAAGGTCGAATCCATAAGCGAGTAAGATAACATCCCGTCTATATCGCCTGCAATGAGGCCGGCATCTTCCATGGCATTGCGGATGGCCCAGGTGGCCAAGGCGCGGGTGGTCTTACCGCTTCCACGGGAGTAATTGGTCTCGCCAATGCCAACAATCGCGTATTTGTCTCTCAGTGACACCGAACTGGTTGCTTCAATCTCTGTGGTTTTTCTCATCGATTCAGATCCGCTGCTTTCCTTCAGATTTTTTTGTGAAAGTCTTCAATTACAACAACTTCATACCAAGGTCAATATGCAGAATTCGGCTCGTTATGGGGCCTCGTTACCTGCATT
>DUZK01000130.1 GCA_013349495.1 Deltaproteobacteria bacterium | reverse complement strand
TTGACTTCGGTGATCTGAGAGGCGATCTTCAGGGCCGTTCGTCGATCTTGTCGGTCATCATAAGGCGTGATTTCAATTTTCCAATCTTTGGAAATACCCTCGGAATCCAATTGGTCAAGAAACAGACGGATACTGTTTAGGATCTCCTGCCCCTGCATTCTGTCGTTGCCGCTCATGGGAACCGCCACGGCAATGTGGATGGTATTCTTCTTACCCAACGGAGCAGTCTGGGGCATGAGGAAGAAGACCACAACATTAAGACATAAAAGTATTAAGATGATCGATATTGTCTTTTTCATTTTGCAAGCAGGTGCCAGTTGCGGATATGCTGTCCGCCGATTCCCATGTGATACCATCCCCCGATTCGAGGTTTCACTAAACAATGAGCGGTATCGAAATAGATCGGAATCACGATCGCCTCGTCTTCACATAGGATTTTTTCAGCTTTCCGATAGAGATTTTTTCTTTTCAATGGATTCAATTCTTTTTCAGCCATCACCATCAAATCCTCAAACCGAGGGTCGTTCCATCCGAACCGATACAATGGTTTGGACGGTTTAAATACCTCGTTCAGGAAATTGTGTGCATCCGGATAGTCGGCACACCAATCCAGCAAAAAAAGGTGCGGGGGGTTGTTTTTTGTAATTACCTGATTAAAATCTTCCCATCGCTTTTCCTGCAATTTTAAGTCGATATTTAAAAAATGGGCTAAAGATGCCTTAATGGCACGGGCAAACTTCGTATTCTTCTCAGATGCCGAATACAGCAGGGTTATATCTGGAAAGTCTTTGCCGTCCGGATAACCGGCTTCCGCCAGCCATTTTCGGGCCTGAACCGGATTGAACTGGATACCGATTCCCGCTTTGGGATCCACGGCACCGAATATGGGAGGAGTCGTGAATGTCGTTGCGATTTGCAGATCGCCTCCGGCCAACACATCGATCATGAAATGACGATCCACAGCCGCTGCAATGGCTTTTCTGACCAGCGGATGATCAACAGGTTCCCTCTGGGTGTTAAACGCATAAGCATACGTACAAAATTGAGGCTTGAGTGAATATTCTTTGGATAATACCGGATTTGCTTTGATGTCCGGGATATCCTCCGATGGTATCTGTGAATACCCGCTGCCCATGATATCCAGTTCATTATTCTCATACATGACCAATCCGAGATTACCCTGGGGTATGATAAAGTAGCGTATCTCCGGAATGCTGACGGAGTCGGCTTGACAATAATCCGGGTTCTTGACGAGGATCATTCCGACTCCCTTTTCCCATAAAGCAAGCTTATAAGATCCATTGGTGACAATCTTATCCGGGTCGGTCCATTGTTCTCCATATTTCTCTATGGCCTCCTTGGGCAGGGGATAATATGCCCATATCCCGGTGATGGTCGGAAAAAATGACGCCGCATATTCAAGTTCAAATTCAACCGTATAATCATCCAAAGCCCGCACACCGAGTTGTGTCATATCTTTGATTCTGCCCTTATAAATGGCTTCGGCATTCTTGATAATTTGAAGCATATACCAGCCGGGAGATTTCGTTTTCGGATCGATATTTCGCCGGATTCCCCACACCACATCATGGGCGGTTACCGGCTTGCCGTCGGTCCACTTCACATCGTTGCGCAAAAAAAATGTGAATTTCCTACCGCTATTGCCGGCTTCCCAATGGGTGGCCAGTTCGGGTACGGCTTTATAGGTTTCCTTGTCGAGATCGGTTAATCCCATAAAGAGCTGTTCCGTGATTTCGATGGATACTTTTTCTACGGTTAATCCGGGATCGATGGTGGGTATCGGTCTTTCCATCGGAAGGCGCAACGTGAAACCCTCAACATAATCAAAAAGACTCGCTTGCATTCTATCCTCACTTTTGAGGAATGCAAATTTTCCATCCTGCACCTGTTTGAAATAGATCGATTTTCCATCGATATCCCCTTTTGTATTGAATGAGTAAGGGCCGGTTACCCCTTCCCAGTTTTTAAGATATCGAAGCGTGGCGCCGACGACGATGGGCACCACGGAACCGGCTTCATCGATGGCATGGGAGAGAACCGAAACCGCATCATATCCCTGGGCGGCCCCGGTATCCGGCTCGAAACCGTACTCGGTTTGAAATCGATCAATAAACTCCTGAGTCGCCTTTCCGGGATATTTGGGGTTGAACACAGTGGCTACCACCGTACCCTCTGCTGCTTTTCCGGCAATTGTCAACAGACTGGGGGAGTCGAGTCCGTCCGGCCCTAAAACAGGCGCCGTTATTCCCATGTCACGAGCCTGTTTAATAATATCGGCCGGTGAAGGCAGAATGCCGGCAATGAAAATACAGTCAAATTTATATTGATTTTTCAGTTCCGACAGAATGTCTCTGAAGTCATTCTGCCACTTAAAAAATGAACGAGTGGCAACGACGCTGATTCCGTTTTCTCCGGCCTGTTCCTGGAAACGGTCGGTCAAGGCCTTCATATCCGCATCCCGTTGATAAAAAACCGCTATGGACTTGAACCCACTGGTTTTAGCAAAATCGGCCAGCTGAAAACCGATCTCGCTATCGGTGGGTATATTTCTAAAAACATACGGGCTTTGGGGTGCCGTTAAAAGGGGATTGGTGGCACCCGGTGAGATAAAGAGGATTCCGTTTTGGATATACGTGATGGAAGCCGGAACAGCCACCGATGATAAAAGGTGTCCGATAACTGCAATGACATCCTGGTTTTTAGATAACTGCCTTGCAATCCGCTGACCGGTATCGATGTCCCCCTTATCATCAAAGGCAATAATTTTTACTTTCCTTCCCAGCAAACCTCCCTTTTCATTGATTATATTTACTGCCAGGTTAACGCCTTTCATAAAAAAACTTTGGTTAACCGAAGTATCAACCACACCGATAACGATATCTCCTTGTGAAAGCTCTGCTTTTTCAACTCTTTCTTTCTGCCCGTCTGTAAAAGAGTAGTTACAGCCAGACATTAGCAAGGCTGCCAACATCAGGGTCAGAATTGTCTTATGGTTATTCATTCGCTACTTGTTAACTTCTGACTTTGCCTCCGGAAGCTCCTTGGCGGCGGTATTGGATTCATCCATGGTCTCAAAAGCGCTTTTTGCCTTGACGGATTGAGACGGCTTCGTGCTGTCCGCCGATTTTTGAATCTCCATGCCGCTCTTTTCTTTTCCGGATTCTGGTTTTTGTATATCTTCCGGTTTAAACTGGAAACCACCCGGTGCATCCAGGATCATGTTGCCAAAGACCGGTAGACCCTGCTTTCCACCTCCCACCACTATAACCTTTGTGTTCTCCGATTTGGCCAATTCCAGGGTGGCTTGAATCGACATCCATTGTAGGATATCGGGGCTAAGGGATGATTGTACAATTTTATTGTACGCCTGCATGGCTTCACCCTCGATGATCTTTCGCTGCTTCTCCCGCTGTTGCCGCTCTACCACATACACATGCGCTTGAGCCCGGTGTTTCTGTTCGATCTTATTCTGAATCGCCTTTTCCACAACCGGCGGCAGGGTAATTTGTTTGATAATGACATTGTCGACGGTTATAAATCGACGATGCACCTTCTCAATAGCCTCGTTCAACGATTTTTCGATGATCGAACGCTGGGTGGTGTATACACCCTCAGCATCCATCTGACCGATGAGCACACGCAACACATGCTCGATTTCCGGGATCACCACCGTTTTTATATACTCCGGGCCCACAACTTTATGTAAAACGGCCACGAGAGCGCGCTCTGGATAATATCGAATGGAAAGATTCAGGGTAACCTTCAAACCGTTTTTGGTGAGCACATCAAATTCGTGAGGGACCTGTTGGATGCGCAAGTTATAGATATACATCTTATCCCATGGAAAAATGAAATGAATGCCTTCGGGATAGACTCTATCCACTACCGTTCCACCGAAAAACCGTTTATATAAGACACCCCCTTCTCCTGAAAGTACCGAGTAAACAATGTTGTTATATAAATAGAACACGATAAACAACACCAGCAATACACAAACGATAAAGAAAGGGAGGTTGGTCCGAAGCTTAAGCCTGAATGTTTCATAAAGATTTTTAAACCAGTTCATAGCTCATTCTCTGTTAATTGGCTATCAGTGGATTGCCTTATCCCCGGTATCATCACCAGACCAACCCGAAGCCCACCGAAAGCGAGGTATCGTCCTCTTCATACTTGATGATCGAGGCCTGGGTTCTTGACAGCGGATTCTCGTCATGCACAATGGCGTATTTGGTGAAGAAATAAATGGTAGGGGTAATCTTTACATTAAACGTGACATTGAAATTCCATCGGATCACGTTCTCTTCTTCCTCTCTCGGCACACCGAAAATCAGAGACGGATCCGAATCTTCGAAAGAATACGTATAATCAAAATATTGGGTCAAAGAAAACATTTTGGTAATTTGCCAGTTTAGTGTTTCTTGACCGAAAAAAGCACCGGATTCATAATCCGGCATTTGGATAAATGACGATTCCAGTAAGTCATTTCGATACTTAATTTCACCGAAAGCATAAAATGTGCTGAGTTTCAGCCATAGTTTTGTCTTGTTCAGCGGCCAGACGGATACCCCGCCGAAAACGCTGTGGCTGTCGCTATAGAATTTGGCTGAGTCGTTATACCAGCTGAAACCGCCCTCAAGTGCCAGCCATTTTAAGATATCGTATCTCAGCAACTCTGAAAGGGTTTCTTTTTCAACCACATTAGTACTATCAAAAGCGGTGATCGTCGTTTTATTCCTGCTGAATGAATAGTCGGTGTAACTGGAAAAGGGGGCTTTCCGTAATGTGAGTGCTCCGGAGACATTCCAAATCTCACCTTCCACATTACCGCTGAGATCGGAATATGAAAAGTTCGTATCAATGTGATACAGGAGTTGTTTGGGGTGCGGATCGTAGAATTTTGAACTGACCAGCCACCACGGACCCAACTCCTGCCCCCTGGAAAGCCAACTCCACTCACCGATCGGTTTTGAATCCTCGGCCTTCTTTTCTTCGGCACCAGCGATAAAAGGGAATAATAGAAATCCGATAATGAAGAAACTTGTAATGAAACTCCATTTCCTTTTCATCTGAATCGCCCTCCTCTTTTAATTTTTGGGTTAAACATCCTATGGTTTAAACCTGATCCGAACAAGCCAGCGCTCAGATTCAAAAGAACCGAAAATATCTATTTTTGAATGCTATTTACGCTTGGCATTCCCTTGAAGTTTTGAAGCGACTCTTTCACCTTCCTTGAATTGGGTTTGAAAAAAAGAATGGATTTTCGCAGGATCAAAATCCAGCAGGGTTCCTCCGGTTTCAAAATGATGCACAAACACTCTTCCCACCGCATAGGTCAGGGCGCCGGCCAGCACCCCCATGGGAACAAGCGCTCCAACAAGTCCGATGATCGGAACGGTTTTTAAAAGGCTCTTGGTAAACAAAGCAGCATGAAATCCGCCGAGCAGGGATCCGATCAGTGCTTTTCCCCTCTGCTCGGAAAAGACCAGTCCATAATAATCGCTGAGCCGTTTAAGCATTCGAAGTTCGATGGCAGTAACGGCCACCATGTCCAGCACAGGAACCGGTAGCAGCGCGGTACCGGCAGAATAGGCAACATATCTATTAATGATTCGATTAGCTGATGCAACTTTCGATTCCGCTTTCGTCTGTTGGGTGACCGGAAGTTTCGGATCGGGTGTATCGGCCGTGGCAGCAGAATCCTGGGATGCGGTTTCATACAACCGCTTTCTGGTTCTTTTAATCTTTATTTTAGCTGAGGATTTTTTCGGTTTATCAGTCATCTGCTCCCCCATTTTCAAATATACCGTCCGGTTTTAACAGAAATCTCACATACCGGTCATAATCGGTTTTCGCTCGGCATTTACCGGTGAGTGCAAATACGGTTTTCTTATTTTCAAGCATTTTGGAATACAAGCTGCTGGTCCGAATCGGGAAAGGGACGAGATGGTTCGGATATCTTGAAGATATCTTTGCAGAGGCATTTGCGGATATGTTCAGTCTTTTGTCGAACTGGGTTAGAAGTATATGAATAACCGGTTTCTTAAAGTTGAACGTATCGCTAATCGATTCGATTTCTTTCATCGTGAAATCGAGGCCTTTCAAGGAAAAGTCATCGCAACAAACCGGAATCACGATTATATCTGCAGCACAAATGGCAGAAATTACAGCAGTCCCCAAAGAAGGGGGGCAGTCGATCATGACCAGATCAAAATCATTTCCCCTTAACACATCACACACCCCGCGGACAGCCCTTTTCTGGGAACCGGGATTGATGAGATTCACATCCAAAAGGCTATTCTCCAACGAAGACGGCAGAATATATAAATGATCTTCGATGTGTCGGATAGACCCCATCACCATGTCGTCCGGGTTCTGCCAGATATCGCAGAAGATGGGATCGTCTTCCTCCGGAACCTCATCGAAAGCCAATGTGGAATTGGCCTGAGCGTCCATATCCAATATGCAGGTTTTATATCCATACTGCGCGGCCCTGGTAGCCGCAGAAATGGTGCTGGTGGTTTTCCCTGTGCCCCCTTTTAGGTTGATATAGGCAATCACTTTAAAAACGTATTTAAAGCCTTGACCACGCAAATATCTCCTAACAACATCAGAGGGTAATCCCCATTTACTCCCGGGCAGTTTGGTAAGATTCTCTTCACCGAAAGCAGCGAAAACCGCATCCCTGCTCCGCCCCAAACTTCCAGCAAGTTCCTCAACCGTTAGAATATATTGTGATTTTTGAGACATCCGACCATCGCAATGGGAAACGGAGCGTACTGTATGTGATCCCGTACCCATATCATATTACCGAACCGGGTTAACCCGCTGACACAACACAGACAGACTTCTTTTAATCGGTAATGCCTTCTTCCGGAAACGGCATAAACAAGAACTTTGCACTAAATGAATCCGGCCTTATTTGTTAATGAATTGTATTCCGACTAATGATTCGACGATTCGGTCGAATTCCAAAAACTGTTAATTTATCTTTATCTTAAACGCGACAAATGAATGAAGTATCCGACTACGGAACCTGGGTGACGAAACAATTAGGTATTGTTTTTCAAATATAAAGTCAATAGCTTGTTTGGAAAATAACTCCACCCGCTTTTTTCTGCCGTTTATCGAACGTAAAATGACTCTGCCAAACGGGTAGCAAACTTTGCCCGGATATCAAAGTTTCCCGGATTTGAGGCAATACGATTGGCCGCCTCAATCAGCCGTTTATAATTGTTTGGATTTTCAGCGGTGGATAGAATCATTCGTTGATATCGGCATTCGATGTCGTTTGCGTGGGATACCCATCCGGGATCGTACCGGGGTGTTGAAACCCATTCCATGTCCGGAGCTAACTTTTCTTTGATAATATCGTATGTAATATTGGACCCGTTATGTTTTGCCGCCAATGGAACGATCGATCCGGCTGAAACATGAATTTCCGGCAAATACCGGATAGCCGGATTCCAATGAAGGGAATTTTCAGAAAAAGGATCGGATGAAAGCCTATTTTCTCCATCCAGGTCAAGATCGAACCAGAAGACCACTGCACTCATAATTCCGCGTTTAACTATCGGAATCTCCATGTTTCTAATTTCATCTTCAGCACCGGATTTTAGAAAATCAAAAGAAAACACGTCAAATACATCGCTTAACCTCCGATAGACTGTTTTTGACAAATCAATGGCGGTATAATCGGAATTCCATCGATAGGGATTCGTCAGACTCATATTGATTCCTTGGACATCCGGTGTTCGATGCTCGATCAGCATGGCTTTCACTACCGCTCCCTGAGGAAGAATCCTTGCGTTTTCCTTCATCAAGTTTTCTTTGGCGTACCGGACAAAACGTAATACCCCTTCACCGATCAACCCATTGTCAAACACTTCACATATGACCCAGTCCACTTTTTCGGGTAATCGGAGTTTGAGAAGGTCTTCGTTGATAACTATTATTTGGTTTTCGTATCCATTGCGCTTAACCGTCTCTTTGGCCGTACAGCTTAAATTATTGAAAATTTCACAGCTGTAAATCTTAACGTCCGGATTGGCGCTTGCTGCAATTAAAGAAAGCAGTCCGGTCCCCGACCCAATGTCTAAAAGGGTCCGAATATTACCGGTTTTCATTATCTTTGTGATGCTTCGATGATATGCGGTATTCCGTTCTGAATCGTTGATCATCTCCAGGTGCCAGGAAGGCAGGCACTTGCTTCTGGGGATAAACAACGGCGGATGGGTTTGAAACCGTATTTTCGTTCGCTGCTGGTAAACCTTGATCGGAACGATGCTGTCTTTATCTACGGTTATGGGATCGATATATTGATAGCAATAATGCCGCTTTCCGAATAATTCGTACCAATAGACGATGGCATTCCAGCGGCCTGATGCATTAATATGAAAATCCGTATCCTTCTGGCAGGGATGGACGAAGTTTATAAAATCGAACGTTAGAATCTCCTTCGATTCTGAGAGTGTTTTGTGCCGTTGTTTTTCAGGATCAAAGGGTTTGGCGCCAAAGCTCCACATATATTCTTCCAATGCACTTAAATCGAATAGGCTGCTGTCGATTTGGAGTTCAACGGCAAATGCATATATCTTCACTCTGGGTGGTTCGATGCGTGCATCCGGTTTTAGCAGGTTTCTTCTGAAATGATCCAGGATCGGAACAAAACCGGTTTCGAGAAGGGTATGATCAAAATCATCAAAAATGATTGCATCGCATTTTTCCGGGATGTCCTCGGGAAACTTGATTCGATATGGATCCTTGCAGATCGATTTTATGGATCCGATGTCCGCCCCGTTTTGAAGTCCGTATTTTTGAATGACCCCCCGAGAAAGTTTCGATAACATAGGATACCGCTCGCACGCATAAATGTTTCGATCCCGTCGCAAAGACATCAACGGAAGGGTTCCCAGTCCGGTCCCAAAGATAAGTATGTTATTCCCTTCTATGTTTCCGATTATCCCCCGATAGTAGTCCTGCCATGCGGTATCGAGTCTCGATAGCGCCGCTCTGGGGGCATCTAAGTTGCTGAATTCCCATAGATAATATTGAACCGACTTGGCAATGTCACTGCCGTGGTACCACTCCTGCCGGTTATCGAATATCGCAAATAGGTAATCCGGTGAAAAGGGAACGACCCACATCGTCAGTTCTGTCGTTTCGAATCATTGAGAATTAAAGCTGTCGAATTTGTGAAAAGTGTCAAAACCGACTGCAGAGTATAAAGCGCATCGAGGTCTGCATTGGCGAATTACGCCGCCATCGGAATTAATCACCAGAATCCTCAGATTCATCAATGGGAGCGCAGTCCACCAAATCGAAATAGCCGTTATGACCCTCCAGATAGATCACTGCTTTCTGTTCGAAGAGAATTCTTGCCTCTGTTTTGGTAACCTTCTCTTCATCGTATCCCTCAACCTTGACTGTCGTACCAACTGGATATTTGGAATTCCAATCGTTGATCTGTTGCTGAAGTTCCTCCATACTTAACCGTTTCATCCATCTCCTCCAAAATAAAATAATTGATCTGATCAACTTGTAAAAAGTGATAATAAAATTTCTATACCATATCGCTTTCAGACTGTCTAATTGGATAAATCCTCAGCTAATTTCTTTAGAATGATCCTTAAGCGGAATCCAGGTGATCTTTCGTCTGGAATACTGTTTCGAGTTGAAAACACAATTCTGATTATCAAGTGGTTGGGATATATTAATTATCATTATTTTCTTTCTTGACATCTGGATACCGATTTGGCATAATCATTTATAGTCAACGCTTCGAAATCGTTTCTGCCTACTCGTTAAATTGGTTTGCGTATTTGATTCAACAACCAAATTCACGATCATATCAGAGGTTTTGGCAGTTGACACTCGAGCAATCCACTCAATTTAAGAAGGAGGAATACCATGGAAGCATCCGTTGTTATGGCCGGAGCTAAAGCATTGGGTACAAAGGCGCTCGCATTTATGACGACTCCTGCATTTGGTGTAATTGGTTTGGTTGGAGTGATCGGTTGGCAGTATTTTGCCGGAAAAAGGGATGAAAAAGAGTTAAAAGAAAAAAAATCCGAAAATTAATATTCTAATAATTTGTTGTCATTATTTCATAATCTACAGGTCCGGCTTTCGGCACCACCAAATAAAGATAAGGTCCTGCAGGGGCAGGACCTTTTTTTGTATTTTCCTTGTGAAAATTGGAATAATTTGCTCTATCTCTCGATCTGTTAATGTGTGCCGATTAGGATGCCGGTATGACCCCGATTTTAGAGTGGTTTCGTAATTATGAAGTGCTGATCTGGTGGACGGGAGCTGCATCGGTGTTGATGTTTTTGGGAAGTCTGTGTACGATCCCCATCATACTGATAAAGATCCCTGCCGACTACTTCTCTTCCCTTGAGACAAATTCCCGGATTAACATTCGGGACTTGTCCTTCTTTCGATTGCTCTATTTAATATTTAAAAACACGGTTGGAATCGCCTTCATCCTTGCGGGTTTGATTATGCTGCTTTTACCCGGTCAGGGCATTCTAACCATCATTGTCGGTATGTGCCTCTTGGATTTCCCGGGAAAGTATCGCCTGGTCCGAAATATCATTCGCAATAAAACCATTCTGGTTACCATAAACAAGCTGAGATCCAAAGCCGACAAACCCCCCATTGAAGTCCCGCGATAACAATGTATTTCTCTTTTTTGAAGATCCGATTGAACCATTCTCTTTCATGCATAACAAATCAGTCTTTATAATTTTGCTGTTAAATGTTAAATAAAACTGCCAAGTTTCACACCCGATAATAATATTTTTTCTAACTTTAAAGGGGGAACAGAATGCGTGAGTCTGAATACTTGGATGGAAGCATGAAACTCATTAACAAACTGAGAGGCATCCCAACCCTTTCAGTCTTTACCAAAGAAGATCTTCAGGTTCTGATTCGCTTCAGCAAATTAAGAAGCTATGAATCAGGAGAATTGATTATTAAAGAGGGAAGCTATGATTGCTGGTTATATTTTATTATATCCGGAAGTGTTAAGGTAGTAAACCAGGGGGTAGATATTGCTGTTATGGAAAACCTTGGTGATATCTTCGGCGAAATGGGCATTGTAAGTGAAACAGCGAGATCCGCCTCCGTGTTTGCCATGGAAGAGGCTGTCTGTCTAGCGGCAAATGCATCTGATGTGGAAAACCTTACCGGAAGAGACAAACAAGCATTCGGTTATGTCTTATACAGATTGTTTGCACAAATCTTGGCCGACCGACTTAGTGCTCTAATTCGTAAATTCGATGACATATTTTTACCAGGACGACTATCCTGTATAAGCTGAAGTCGAAAAGTTTAAATTTAAAGTGCCTAAAGTGAGCTAAAGTTGAGGAATGCGCTTTTAGCGCGGTCAATATAAAATTGATAAAATACCTTAACTTTAGGCACTCTAGATCACTTTAGGCAC
>DUZK01000129.1 GCA_013349495.1 Deltaproteobacteria bacterium | reverse complement strand
GATGGGGGGCCTGCTGGCCCATTATACGATTCATCCGGGCAGTTTCTTCCTGCCCTTTGTGGCCAAACTCATTCCATACAGCTGGGCCACGACATGGCATCTGCAGTTGATGGTTTTCTGGATTGCCACCACCTGGATGGCATCCGCCATCTACCTGGCACCCATCATCGGTGGCAGGGAGCCGGCAAAGCAGGGCCTGCTGGTTCAACTCCTCTTTGTTGCCGTTTTGATCGTGGCCCTGGGAAGCCTTACCGGGGAGGTCCTCGGTATCAAAGGGATGCTGGGGGATCTGTGGTTCTGGTTCGGCCATCAGGGCTGGGAATTTCTTGAACTGGGCCGCATCTGGCAGATACTGCTCTTTGTGGGCCTGATTTTCTGGCTTTTGGTGGTGTACCGGGCTGTGGGCAATCATCTGAAAAGCCACAAGGATGAATTCAGCGCATTGATCTGGTTTTACGTTTTCAGTGCCGTTTTGGTGGTAGCCTTTTTCGGCTTCGGGCTCTTTTACGGCAAGGGGTCCCATCTTACCATGGCGGACTACTGGCGCTGGTTCGTGGTCCATCTCTGGGTGGAAAGCATCTTTGAGTTCTTCGGTATTGCGGTGATCGCATTGCTCATGGTGGCCATGGGACTGGCAACAGCCACAGCCGCCTTGAGGGTGGCCTATTTCACCGCAGCTATCACCTTTCTCAGCGGGATCATCGGAACCGCCCATCATTACTACTGGTACGGCGGCGCTGCTTTCTGGGTCGGTTGGGGAGCCATATTCTCTTCCATGGAGCCCGTACCGCTGATAACGCTGGTAGTCCGCGGGTTGATGGAATACAAAGATATCCGTAAAGCAGGCGTGGCGTTCAGCTACAAATGGCCCCTGTATTTTCTGGTGGCCGCTTCGTTCTGGAACTTTATGGGCGCCGGAATCTTCGGCTTCCTGATCAATCTTCCCATTATCAATTTCTATGAGCACGGGACCTACCTGACCATGCACCACGGCCACACGGCCATGTTCGGAACCTACGGCATGCTTTCAGTCGCCCTGCTGCTGTTCTCCTGGCGCGGCCTGGTGAAAAAGGAACACTGGAATGACGGCATCCTTAAGCTGTCCTTTTGGGGGCTCAACGGCGGGCTGTTTCTCATGGCTTTTGTCACCCTGCTGCCGGTGGGGGCCATGCAGGCCTGGACCGCATTTAAACACGGGCTATGGGTGGCCCGGAGTGCGGATTTCTTCGAGCGGGGTGCGGTCGTCTTTCTCGGGACCTTTCGCGCGCTCCCGGATACCATCATCATCGTTTTGGGGGTTCTGCCGCTGGCTTACTTTCTCATCAAGACGTATCCTCACTTGAAGGCAACGGAGATCAAGGACGGAGAATCGGTGTGGGAAAAACTCGGAATTGAGTTATAAAGATGCTTCTGTTGCGGCAGGATCGGATAAAGATCCTGCCGCAACACGCAAAAAGGAACTTCCATCATATGCGGAGAGGAATTCCTATATGCAGGCATGTTTTTTTCAGCATGTACCATTTGAAGGTCTTGCTTTCATTGCTGAATGGGCACAAAACAGGGATGTTTCATTGCGGAGAGTCGCCCTGTATAAAAATGAGCCGCTTCCGTCCCTAGATTCCTGCGACGCCCTGATCGTTATGGGGGGCCCTATGGGAGCTGCAGATGAAGAGGCCCATTCCTGGTTGAAACAGGAAAAGCAGTTTATCGAAAAGGCGATCGAAGCGAACAAAGTCGTTATGGGAATCTGTCTGGGAGCGCAGATTATCGCAAGTGTCCTGGGTGCACGGGTATTCAAAAACGCCGATAAGGAGATCGGTTGGTTTCCAGTTGATAAAATATCCCATGCCGGACCCTTCGCACTTGTCAGGCGCCTTCCGGAACAATTTATGGCATTCCACTGGCATGGAGATACATTCGACATTCCAGCCGGTGCTGTTCATTTGGCTGAAAGCGCGGCTTGTAGAAACCAAGGGTTTATCTATGGAAACCGGATTGTCGCGCTGCAGTTTCATTTGGAATCCAACCGGTCCGGCATCGAAGCATTGATCGAAAATTGCGGAAGCGAGTTGATCTCCGCACCGTTTATCCAAACCGCAGAAGAGATCCGCCAGGGGTATCCTCACATTGAATCTTCGAACTCCCTGATGGCCGGATTGATGGACGAAATAATCGAAGAGCATACATGAAAAACCTGCCCCTTGACCCCTGTCCGGTGAACATGTCGGACGAAGATATCCTTGAGGCCATGAAGGAAATTCATGGCTACCTGGATATAACACCGGGTGATTTCAAGGAAATTTACGGTATTGCCTTCCGACATGCCCATCAGCGGTTGGCCCGGACCATACGGGCCGAAGATATCATGACCCGAAAGGTGATCACAGTGGAACGCGACACCCCGCTGAAGGATGTGGCCGAGATACTGAGCCGTCATGATATTTCGGGTGTGCCGGTGATCGATGACGTTCGGCGGGTGGCGGGCATCATTTCGGAGAACGACTTCATCTTTCATATGGGGAATCAAGAAACGCGGTCCTTTATGGGAATCGTGGCGCAGTGTTTGCAAAGCACCGGATGCATCGCGTTGACCATACGCAGGCAAACGGCACAAGACATTATGACATCCCCCGCTGTAACCGTGAGCGAGGCATCTCCACTGTCTGAAATCGCCTCCCTATTATCTGAAAAAAATATCCGAAGGGTGCCGGTGGTCACCTCCGACGGAGCGCTGAAAGGAATCATATCGCGGGTCGATCTCATCCAGTCCTTTTGCTCCATCGAACCGTGAGAAAGTGATGAAACATGGAATATTTCAAAAAGATGAGGGGAACAACGAAAAGCCCCCCTGCAGTCAATCTGTTTGAGATTGCTTGGTCCTGGATCGGCGCCTTTTTGAGGATTTCCCTCGTGGCATTGGTCAACTATCATCTGGTCAGCGAGACGGACCTGGTGATGATCATCGGCTCTTTCGGAGCTTCCGCAGTTCTGATTTATGGTGCTGTCCGCAGTCCCTTGGCTCAGCCCAGGAACCTGCTGGGCGGCCACGTCTTATCGGCAATCATCGGAGTGGCCGCATATCGTACCCTGGACCATCACTTATGGCTGGCGGCCTCTGTTGCCGTTGCAACAGCAATCGCCGTCATGCATGCCACCAAAACGCTTCATCCCCCGGGCGGCGCCACCGCACTCATCGCTGTCATCGGTGGAGAAAAAATTCACAGCCTCGGATATCTCTATGCCGTGGTTCCGGCGGGTCTCGGGGCATTGATCATGCTTGTGGTGGCGCTATTGATCAACAACATACCCAGGGAGCGGCGCTACCCCGAGTTCTGGATCTGAAGGACGGTGCCGCCGATGTCGGAAATTGCCGAAAGACCCGATCCGCGAGGATGATGGAGAAGGCAAATGAAACAAAGGTTGGAAAACTGCTGGGAGTTCATGAAATGCGGAAGAGAGCCGGGGGGGCTCAAAGCAAATCAGTCCGGAATCTGTCCCGCAGCTGACGATTTGTCATTTGATGGCATAAATTCAGGCGTGTGCGGGGGAAGAATCTGCTGGGCGGTGGCCGGTACGTTCTGTAACGGAAAGGTCCAGGGGACCTTTGCTGAAAAGCGGAAATCCTGCACAGCCTGTGAATTTTATAGGCAAGTGCAGACAGAGGAAGATCAGGCCGAGCGACGCCCGAAGTTCCTGAAATTTATCTCCGAGGCGAATGGAAACCCCGTGTTCGACAAAATGAGGCTCCGCCGGGTAAAAGCCGGTGAGCGTTTTGTGACGCAGGGGGAGGTATCCGATACGGCGTTTATCATTGAAAGGGGTTCTTGTCTGGTCATCGTCGAGAAAGAGGGGGTTGAGTACCCGGTCAATCACTACGGACAGGGAGATATTGTCGGCGGTGTCGGGATTCTGACTGGAGAACCCCGACTGGCCCATGTCGAGGCTGAAACCGACATGGATCTGTGGGTGCTGAAGCGGTCCCAATTTGAAGATATATCCAAAGAAAGCCCGGAAATTCTGGATTTTCTGACGGAAATCGTTGCCGATCGATTCGATTCCCGAAGACCCACAGCATACCGGACGATCGGCAAATACATTGCCACGGATATCATCGGTCGGGGCGGGTACAGCATCGTATACAAGGGAATGCACAAAACACTGCACCTGCCGGTGGCCATTAAAATGATGCGGCACGATATGGCCGTGGACACAGAGTTCATAAAGACCTTTCAAAATGAAGCCAAAACCATTGCCGGCCTCAGCCACGAAAACATCGTTAAGATCTTTGATATCGAGGAGCGTTACCGGACCCTGTTTATCATCATGGAGCATGTCACCGGCAAGCCCCTCAGTGAATTGATAAAGCAACTGAAGGTGATTCCGCCGCAGCTGGCGGTCGACTTCCTGGTTCAGATATGTGAGGCGCTCTGCTACGCCCATGAACGAAAAATCATCCACCGGGATATCAATCCAACCAATATTATCGTGCAGCAGAATGACCGATTGAAAATACTTGACTTCGGGCTGGCCTGCCCGGTGGGTACCGAAGATTTCAGCAACGCGGGAACGGCATTTTACATGGCTCCGGAGCAAATAGAAGGCAACCCGGTTGATCCGCGAACCGACATCTATGCCCTGGGGATTACCGCCTATGAGATGGTAACGGGAATGAAACCGTTTTCATCAGAAGATCTTTCCACTCTCCTGGACATGAATTTGAAACAGGATGTCCCGGACCCGGCGAGGGCCGTACGGGGTTTACCGGAGGCGCTCGGTCGATTCATTCTCAGGGCCGGGCGGCGGGATCCCGGGCAACGGTACCCGAATGCCCGTGAAGCCTTGGCGGTTCTGCGGCCTCTGGCAAAAGAGACAAAGCATGTTTCCTCGGACGATCTTGCCTCTGAAAATCGGAAGGCATCGACGATTTTTCTATCCTACAATGAGGAGCAGCAATTCGATATAAACCGATTGTTGGATGAGTTCAGTGCCAAAGCCCAGTCACTCGGCATCACGTTCAAGATCGCAGACTTTAGAGAATCATGATTTCGTGCGGCCGAGAGATGCCGTTCGACTGCGACGGCCATTTGCGATCCAAAGTGAAACCCATACCATTTGACGACCTTGCAGGATATCGATAACATTCACTTCATCACATTCCCCGTAGGGAAAAAGGAGGGGTTACATGAAGAAATCAAATTTTTGCGATGAAAACGATTTCGGCGACAATGCTTTTAAGCGGTTCCTCGTGCATGATTCTCCATATTTCAAAATGTTGAACTTCAATTTCAAGGCCGGCCAGGAGCTTCCGGTTCACTCCCATGACATCGACGGAGAGGTCAGCATCCTCGTTTACGAGGGGGTCGGCGAGTTTCTGGGTGAAAACGAGCAGACCCTGCCTGCGAAACCGGGCGATGTCCTCGTATCTGAAATCAGGGAACCACACGGCATCAGAGCGAAAAGCGACATGCGGGTTGTGGTGACCATCGCGCCGCCCATATGAGATACCCGCAACCGCCGGCCATGAGTATCCGTATAAACAAGAACGGTTCTTTTTTGTGAAAGGGAGGAGGAGGTTCGTACATGGAACTGAACGCCAACACAAAGATCGACGATCTGTTGAAGAAATACCCCTTTATGCTGGATTATCTGATCACGCTGTCCCCGAAGTTCGAAAACCTCAAGAACCCGATCCTGAGAAAAACGGTGGGCAAGGTGGCCACGCTGCGCCAGGCGGCTTCCATCGGCGGGCTGGACCTGGATGATTTCGTGACGGCCATAAGGGAAGAGATAAAAAAACATGACGGTGAACCGCCAAGCGATTCAAAGGAGAGGCAGGAGGCGCTGAAAGGAATCATTCGAAGCCTCCACGCGGGAGAAGATATGGAAGTGCTCAAAGAGCGGTTCAGCCGGCTGATAGGAGGCGTGGAAGCTTCGGAAATTGCTAAAATGGAGCAAGCCCTCATGGAAGAGGGTCTTCCCGTGGAGGAGATCAAGCAACTCTGCGACGTCCACGTGGAGGTCTTCAAGGAAGCGCTTGAGGGAAAGGATCGGCCGCAGCCTCCACCGGGACACCCGGTCCACACCTTCATGAAGGAAAACCGGGCGTCTGAAGAAATCATCAGCGAAACCAGCAAGCTCATGGGGCGCCTGGGACAACCGCCGAGTTCAAAGGCCTTCGATGAACATCGCGAAGCGCTCGGCGTTCTCATCGAGCGTCTGTCGGAGGTCAACATCCATTACACCCGAAAGGAGAACCAGCTCTTCCCCATGTTGGAGGCCCACCACTTTACCGGGCCTTCTCAGGTGATGTGGTCCATCCATGACGACATCCGGGCATCCATCAAGAAGGCCCGTCAGGCGCTCCGGCAATCAGACCCGGAGCAGGCCCTGGCTCCCCTGAAAGAAGCGACACAGGCTATCCGGGATATGATCTACAAGGAAGAACACATTCTATATCCTGTGAGTCTTGACATGCTCTCCGAATCCGAGTGGATAAAAGTCAAGGCGGGGGAAGCCGATATCGGCTATAGTTGGGTGGTTCCGGATGAGGGCTGGCCGGAGGAAATCAGGGTGGAGCCGGACATGCCGCCGGTTGAAACCGTGGCGGCCGTGAGCGAGATCAGCGATGTTTTGGGCCTTGATACCGGCCGGATGACCCTGGAGGAGATCAACCTGATGCTGACCCACCTGCCGGTGGACCTGACCTTCGTGGATGCCGATGACCGCGTGGCATACTACTCGGAGGGGCCAGAGCGAATTTTTCCCAGAAGCCCCGCCATCATCGGCCGGGAGGTGAGGAACTGCCATCCCCCCAAGAGCGTTCATATCGTCAACAAGATTCTGGATGCATTCAAGTCCGGGTCCAAAGATACGGCCGAGTTTTGGATCGAATTGCAGGGCAGATTCCTTTATATTCGTTATTTTGCAGTTCGTGATAAAAATAACGACTACAGGGGCACGCTGGAGGTCAGCCAGGATCTGACCGCGATCCGCAAGCTGGAGGGTGAGAAGCGATTGTTGGACTGGGAATAACAGACCCTCATACATATGTTTGAGGTAAGGGTTGATTACCGGTAAATCTTTGTCAAATAATCCTTGAAACAGCCATTATGAAGCGGATATATCATTTTCGGACCATAGATTAACAATAACCGAAAACGGAAGGGTTAATGATGACTCAGTTTATTGATCTAAGTATCAGCATTGAACCGGACCTTCCCAGCGATCCTCCCATGATGATTCCTAAAATAGATTATGTTGACCACAAAATGGGTGCAGAGCAGATGAAAGATTTTTTCCCGGGAGTGACCACCGAAGATCTGCCCAATGGGCTCGGCTGGGCGGTGGAGATGATATCGTTGACCACTCACTCCGGAACCCATCTGGATGCTCCCTATCACTATCATCCCACCATGGATAAGGGGAATCCTGCGTTAACCATCGATGAAATACCTTTGGAATGGTGTTTTAGCGACGGCGTACTGCTCGATTTTCGTCACAAGAAGGACGGGGAGCGGATTACGGTTGAGGATATTAAAACGGCGTTGAAAGGCATAGCGTATACCATCAAACCCCTGGACATTATTCTTGTTCAAACCGGTGCGGATAAAGCCTGGGGAACACCGGAATACCTCGTGAAAGGTGCCGGTATGGACAAGGAGAGCACCCTGTTTCTGACCGGGCAAGGTGTGAAAGTCACCGGCATAGATGCCTGGAGCTGGGACCGCCCGCTTCCTTTTCTTGCAAAAGAATTTAAAGACACCGGTAATGCTCGGGTGATCTGGGAGGCGCATTTTGCGGGAATAGAAATCGGGTACTGCCACATGGAGAAGATGGCAAATCTTTCCGCCATCGGAAAACCGCACGGTTTCAAGGTCTGTTGTTTTCCGGTAAAAATAAAGGGCGCCAGCGCAGGCTGGGTGCGGCCGGTTGCCATCGTATAACACCATCGTTTCCAGACAAATTCACCGGTTGAAATGAAGTACGGCTTATTCATATTCGATTTTGACGGTACGCTTGCAGATACGTTCCCCTGGTTTAGCGGCGTTATCAACCAGGTTGCCGAAAAATATCATTTCAGGAAAGTATCGGATGAAGACAGCCATCGGCTGAGAGGTTGGAATGTAAAGGACATCATGACTTTTCTGGGTATCCCGATGTGGAAGACACCGCTTATATCCGCCGAATTCCGCAAATTGATGAATCATGACATCGACACCATAAAACTGTTTGACGGAGTAAAAGGACTATTAAGCAGATTAAAAGAAGAAGATATAAAAATCGCCGTTGTCAGCTCCAATTCCAAAGAGAATGTAAGGCATATACTGAAGCGGCATGAAATAATAGAAATCGACCTTTTCAAATGCGGTGTTTCCGTGAAGGGAAAATCGTCGAAACTTCGTGGTGTTATCCATCGAAGCGGAAAACAGTTGCCTGATGTGATCTACATCGGCGATGAAATAAGAGACATCCATGCAGCAAGAGAGGTCGGGATCGATTCCGGTGTTGTCTCGTGGGGTTATAATGACGCGGAGGCCCTAAAAGCCGAAAAGCCCGATCAGATCTATTATGATATGAATGAAATCTACGTCCAGAATTTGTCGTCGTGACCCGCCCCATCGTCCACATCGTTCTTCATTTTTTCGTGCCGGGTTTTGTATCCCGATTATACTTTGATGATCGATGGAAGTCCGCATGGCTGATGATGGTCTTGACCATGATCGTCGATTTGGATCATTTCTTGGCAGAACCGATTTATGATCCGAATCGCTGCGGAATCGGGTTCCACCCGCTCCATTCATATATGGCCATCGGTGTTTATCTGGTAATAGCTACGATCTCCAAGATTCGGATTGTTGGGATAGGACTGATGATTCATATGGCACTGGACGGACTGGATTGCATGTGGATGGAGTGGGTGAAATAGTGGTTGATAATCAAATACTTATTCATTATTATTAAATTCTTTCTCGATATATCCGAAAATATTAATAAAACTCAACTTTGGTGAATATCCGGGCGAAAAGGAATTAAAGATGGAATGGGTATATGTTCTGGCCGACCAGATGCTGACGATCATTCTATTGGTGGCTGTTTTCGAGTTGGTATTGTATGCTGTTCTTTTTGTTACCACCTCAAACCGAACCCAGCAGCTTTTCGATTCCCTGAAAAATATGCTCAGAGGAATCAAGGAGCCTCCGGAAAAAGACAGTTCCCGCGATATCCATGATGAAATCACCGTACTTTTGGATTGCGCAGAAAGCATCAGAAGATCTTCGTCTGAAGATTTTGAGCGCTTGCTATCCAATATCCAGATTCAAAACTCCCGAAAACTCGATTTGAAAACCCATGGATTAAATTGCTGGAATAATGTGGCTGCTGCCATTGTCCAGATTTTTCCATTATTGGGGATCTTGGGAACGATTCTAGCTATCGGGCAATCCATGCAGGGGCAGGGGATAAAAGTGGACGCGACCGTTATCGTCAAGGCATTTACCAACGCCATTGATACCACCATTTTTGGTCTGCTGTTTGCGGTATTTTATATGATCGTGGACGCTTTTTTTCAGGCGAGAGCAAATAAACTGAACGGCGAACTGGAAAAATACAGAAGCATAATAAACTATTATGAAACACAGTAGAAGCATCCTTGAACAACGAATTTAGCAGTATAGGCATTTCCGGCCACATATGAATATAGATTATTCGTATAAATCACAACTTCGGAAATCTGGAAAAATCAGTGGCTGATTTAAGTTGGCCATAATTCGAAAATTGACATTCGAAAATTACAATATGCTTTACAAGAAACCTCTCGTAAATCTGACACCGCTTCTTGATCTCCTGTTTATCGTGATTTTTGCATATCAGATGAATGTGAATCTTGGGATCGATGACCATATTCAAACCGAGGTTGAAAAACGAATCGATCAACATGAAGTGGAAAAGCAGCAGAATGAAAAGAGCTTAAAGCAAGCTAAAGAAGAACTTCTGAATATTGTTGAGATGATTAATCGAGAAAAGGCGAACCTGTCAGAAATTCAAAAGCAGTTAGCTCCATTAAAAGAATTAGAATCTCGGCGAAAAGAATTGAGCGAGAAGACAGATCGTGACAAAAAAACAGAAATGGGCATAAGCGGAGGTTGGAATCTTCAACTGCACATTTATCGCCTTATCGGCCCGCAGGGAAACACCATGAGTGTTGACAGGCAGACGCAGTACACCATAAACCTGTCGCAAAAAGAAAGTTATATTACCGGTGAATTGCTGGGGGCGGTCAGGCGCAAGGACGATCCCAATTTCGATAAGGGGTTAAGCTGTGGGCAGGCGGATATTAAAGGGGAAATTCAAAACTCCGGCGAAATCGTGTTGATCTTTACCTATACAGGCAACTGTTGTCCGGGTTCACAGGAGATACTCCGGGGTAGAATCGACTCAGATGGAAACCTGGCAGGCGACCTCAAATGGGCCAGAACCGGAATGTGTATAGGAGCGTGGGCAAAGGTTGTCGGCACTAGAAGGTAGAAAAATGACGAGACTGGAACAGCAGCTTCAATTTATAAAAGAAATCGATCAACTGAAGAGTATCTGCCGGCGCAGCTATTTGCTCTCGCAGAACCGCAAGGAAAATTCAGCGGAGCACAGCTGGCACGTGGCGGTGATGGCGCTTCTTCTCAAAGACCATGCAGACTGTGAGATCAATGTCGGCCGTGTGGTTGAGATGCTTCTCATTCACGACATCGTAGAAATAGACGCCGGCGATACCTTTTGCTATGATGAAGAAGGAATTCAGTCTCAACATGACAGAGAGAGAAAGGCGGCTGAGCGCATCTTCGGACTGTTGCCCGATGACCAGGGGAAAAGACTTTTTGATCTCTGGCTGGAATTTGATGCTGAAGAGACTGACGATGCCCGATTCGCTGTAGCCGTGGATCGCCTGATGCCCCTGCTCCACAATCTCGGAACGGAAGGTAAATCCTGGAAAGAAAACGGGATTGTGAAGGATCAGGTTTTAAATCGTAATAGCAAAATCGGAAAGAGCTCAAGCCGGTTGTGGGAATATATCGAAGCGAAAATCATGGAGGCGGCAGAGAAGGGGATATTACCGGAACGGGTTTGAAAACAGGATTTAATTTCATTATAAAGGTTTGACCCCTATGACAAAACAATACGACGCGGTGATTATCGGTTCCGGAATCATGGGCTGCAGCATCGCCTTTGAGCTGGCGAAAAAAGGGTGGAAGACATTGAATGTGGACAAACTGGCTGCTTCCGGAGCCGGTTCCACGGTGAACTCGTGTGCCATTATCCGGGTGCATTACTCTACTTTGGAGGGAACAGCCGTTGCCTATGAGGCATACCATTACTGGGATAAATGGAAAGATTACCTCGGTGTGGAAGATGATAGAGGCATGGCCAAGTTCATGAAGCAGGGAGTGCTGGTCTTTAAGACAAAAGGAAACGATGAGCTGCAGAAAGTCATTACGTT
>DUZK01000128.1 GCA_013349495.1 Deltaproteobacteria bacterium | reverse complement strand
TTTTTGAGCGGTGGACCCGTGATGTACCCGCTCCTGGCATGCTCAATAATTTCTTTGACCGTGATAATCGAGCGGTTGTTGTTCTGGGTCCAGGTCGGTATGCACCGGAATCAGCCGGTGACCGATGAAGTGCTTGAATTGAGTCGGATCGGAGACTGGCAGGCGATCCGGAGACTGACGAAGGACTCAAGAGATTACGTTGTCCGAATTCTTATTGCCGGCATACTCCACCGCGAGTTTTCCATGGCTAAGGCCATGGAGTCGGCCGCTGCAGATGAGCTTCGAAGAATGCATCAGTTTATGGGAGTACTGGATACAATGATTACGGTCGCTCCCCTTTTGGGTATATTCGGAACGGTGATCGGGATCATCGTATCTTTTGAAGCCCTGGGATCAATCGGTATCGAACAGCCCCGTGCCGTTACGGCAGGGATCGCCCAGGCCCTGATTACCACGGCGGCCGGGCTGGGGATTGCGATCCTGTCCGTGTTTCCATACAATTACTTCAATTCAAGAATCGAAAATGCCGCGCTGACCATTGAAAAATATGCCACGAGCCTTGAGATCGTTTATGAAAAATTGACTCAACAAACAAACGTCTGCGAGGGCCGGGGGAATGAAGATACGCAAAGAAATTAAGCGCAAACCCCGAATTGAAATGCTGCCATTGATCGATATCGTATTTCTGCTGCTGGTCTTTTTCATTTATGCCATGCTGTCGATGGCGGTCCATCGGGGAATGCCGGTCGATCTACCCAAATCCACCACCGCAAAAGCCGACAAGCAATTGGTGATTTCCGTAGCGGTTAAGGCAGACGGGACGATCTTTGTGGATAAAGAACCGGTCCCGTTAAATCGGCTGGCTGAAATGCTCAAAGGCATTTCAAGGAGCGGGCAGGAGACCGGCGTCCAGCTGTTTGCCGACCGGGCGCTTTCGTATCAACACTTGTTTCGTGTCCTGGATCAGATCCGGCAAGCCGGGCTCAGCCGGATATCCTTGCAGGCCGAACGCGAATCATCCCCATGAAACGAATTTTGTTTGCCGCCTTTCTTGCCGCAGCTTTTCACGGTTTGCTGCTGACGCTGAAGATTCATCGGACATCCCAAACCCCGCCTATGGTTCGTCAAAGGACCGTTCAGATCACTTTGGCTGCGGCGACACCCCCAACGCCCGCGGAAAAAGAAAAGGAAAAAAGATTCACCGCACCGGATCCGGTTCCGATGGTAAAAAAAACGATGCCCGCAAAGAGAGTGAAAAGGGTTGACCGGAATCGTGAGCGCGCCAAGAAAAAGCTCATAACGAAACGGATATCGGCACCAATTTCAAAAAGGCCGGTTAGAAAACCGATCAAAACCGAGGTCAAAAAAACCGCGCTCCTAAAACCCCAATCGCCTGGGCTTCCAGTTACCGATCCTGAAGACGATGCCGAATTGCCGGAAACCTCTGAGCGGGCAGATCCGTCCATCCCAACAAAACCGCAGCCGGAAGGAACGAGCCGGCCGGCTGCGCCGGAGGTGCCGGGGAGTGTTGCGGAATCGACGGACGGGGTCAAACCGATCGACAAAAAGGGCTCGCCAAAGCAATCGAAAATAACAGAAGCGGTCCCGGCTTATCGAAAGAATCCGCCTCCGAGATATCCGAGGATGGCTCGGCGGAGAGGCTGCGAAGGCACGGTTCTGATAAAAGTTCTGGTGACCCGGGAAGGAAAGGTTAAGGAAGCAAAGGTGGGTCAATCCAGCGGGTATGGCGTCTTGGATCGATCAGCACTCAACGCGGTAAAAGGCTGGTTGTTTGTGCCGGGGATGAAGGGAGATCAGGCCGTTGAAATGTGGGTTAGCGTACCGATTCGGTTTGCCCTGAAGTAGGTATGAGGTTCATACATTCGGAAATCCAATGCAGGTTACCGATATTTGCTGTATGCCGGGCTTGTCAATGCTGAGATACAGTCTGGATATCTCAACAAATGGGACAATTGTAAGGGATTTGTTTGGAATTGACCAAACATAATATGTTGTACATGTCAAATTGATCGAAACGGCGTAACCCCCTATCAAGCCGATTAAAATCTGCAGGACAAGCGCCGCATCACGAACTGAGGTTTTTTTAACTGTGTCTGCCATAACTACCTGTATCATATTCGATAGCATCTTCAGGATAATTATTTGACTTTTCTGCCATTTTTCCCCTATTCTTTGCAAATCATACCGAATTGATAATATTAACCGAGAGGGATCATCTCCAAAAGAGTCGGAGCGATCCTTGGATCCTTTTCTCCATATAAAATTGGAGAAGAACAACCGAGAGATATACACGTTAAAATGATATCCGGACGTTTTGGATAGAATATGTTGGAAAGGAATCTTGTAAGCCATGAAAAGAATATCTATTATCCAACGGGTTGCCATGGTATCGATTGTGTTATTGATTATCGGGCTTTTGAGTTGTCCGGCAACCATTTCTGCAGAATCAACCACGTTGAAGGTGGCATTACTTCCGATACCGGATGTGCTTCCGTTTCACTTGGCCCAGGAAAAAGGCTATTTTACTGAAGCGGGAATAGATGTTAAAGCCATTCCGGTGGCAAGCCCGATCGACAGGGATCAATTGATGCAGGCAGGCGAGATCGACGGCATGCTCACCGAACTCACCACAACTGCCTATTTCAATCGGGATAAAGTGCAGATTAAAATCGTTCGAATTGCCCGTTCCCCCATCGGTACTCATCCGCTATTCCGAGTTCTTTCAGCTCCGGGAAGCGGCATAACCAAACCGTCCGATCTTGCCGGAATACCCATTGCCGTTTCAAAAAACACCATCATTGAATACGTCACCGATCGATTGCTCACGGCAAAAGGATTGCGTCCCGATCAGATCAAGAAAAAATCGGTGCCGGTCATTCCGGAACGATTTCAATTACTGATGCAGGGACAGATCAAGGCGGCAACACTTCCCGACCCCCTTGCCTCGAGTGCGTTGGCAGCAGGTGCCATGGAAGTTGCTGAAGATTCCGCATATCCTGAATTAAGTGTGAGCGTGCTCAGCTTCAGTACGGCATCCCTTGAATCCAAAGGTGAAGCCGTCGAAGCATTTCTTAAGGCATGGGATCGAGCAGCGGCTGAAATTAATAAAGCCCCCGATGCCCATCGAGAACTTCTTTTGAAAAAAATTCGCGTACCGAAAAACGTGCAGGAAAGCTTTGCGATTCCATTGTTCCCGGTTCGAAAAGTCCCCAGCGCAGAACAATGGGCCGATGTGATGGATTGGATGATTGCCAAGGGGTTATTGAAAAATCCTTTATCTTATGAGGGTTCGGTATCGAAACAATATCTATTCAAAGATTAGTTCCGGTGAAAAGATAGGAAATTCGGAAGCCAGAAATCAGAATTCAGGTGTCAGTGTTCAGTGTTCAGCTAAACCGCCAGCGGAGCTGGATTCATCACAAAAAGAAACGAGGTTTCTCAGATGAGTTCTTAAGCACGGATGCTTCCTGACACCTGACACCTGAAACCATGACATCGTCTGAGGATATATTTCATAGATCCGAAATAATGGGTACTTGAGTAAACTGCATAACCAGGCAAATGTATTCGGCATGCATTTTTCCGGCGAGACTATTTAACGACTTGTAAAACGATGGTTGAAGTTGAAAATTTAAGTTTCGAATACAAGGGGTATCCGCCCCTTTTTGAAGGTTTTACTCTAAGTATCGCACAAGGTGAAGCCTGGACGATTATCGGTCCTTCAGGTTGCGGGAAGACCACCCTTCTCTACCTGATGGCAGGACTGAAGCGGCCGGGATCCGGCAGCATAAAAATCGCCGGCATCCCCGTTCTGCGTCCCCGGCCGAAAACCGGCCTGGTGCTGCAGGACCACGGCCTTTTGCCCTGGGCCACTGTTCGTGAAAATACGCTTCTCGGTCTGAAAATCCGGGAATTTTACGGGCCGGATGGCCGACATGCGCCGGCTGATGTCAAAATAGATAAACAGGATTCGGAAAACCGGGTTGATTACTGGCTCAACTGGCTGGGCATTAAAGAATTGGAAAACCAATTCCCCTCCCAGCTGTCGAGAGGTCAACGTCAGCGGACCGCCATCGCCCGGACCCTTGTTTTAAAGCCGGACCTCCTGCTGATGGACGAACCGTTCTCCGCCCTGGATGCCCCCATTCGAATCGAACTTCAAAACGCCATGACGGCGTTTCACCAAAAACCGGAGATGACAAGCATTGTGGTTACCCATGATATTGAAGAAGCGGTATTTCTGGGTCAAAAAATTCTGGCTCTGAGCAAGATGTGCGATAAGGATCCGCACATAATAGAAAACCATGAAGCGGCCGGGTCAACGGACCGGACCGCGCAGGCATTCCAGAAACAGTGCGAACGGCTGCAAAAGCTGCTGGGAAAGCTTTCATGAAAAGACGACTCGATCCAAAAGGTGCGTTTATCGGTTTCGGAATGTTTGTTATGTTGTGGCAGATTTTATCGGTGGTCATCAACCGCCCCATCATGCCGACGCCGGTCACGGTATTGCCCCTTTTTATTCGAGAAATGCCCGGTGATCTCGGGCTGCACTTCCTGGCAAGCGCAGGGCGGGTTTTATCCGCCATCGCGCTGTCGGTCATAACCGCATCCCCCATCGGTCTCATACTCGGACAATCCCCAAAGCTTGACCGGATCTTTGCGCCGCTGATCGCCATTATTTATCCGATTCCCAAAATTGTGTTTCTTCCGGTTATTTATGTGCTCATGGGTATAACGGATATCTCCAAGATATTCTTGATCGCGCTGATTATATTTTTTCAAATTGTGGTAGTGGTCCGCGATGAAGCCAAGAATCTGCGGCCGGAGCTGATTTTATCGGTCCAGTCGCTATGTGCCGGGAGACGGGCGCTATTCCGGTACGTGTACCTGCCGGCTTCTTTGCCGGCAGTTTTAACGGCAGTCAGGGTTTCGGTGGGAACCGCAATCGCAGTCCTTTTTATCGCCGAGCAGTCATTAACCTCATACGGTCTTGGCTATTATATTGTTGTCGAGACGTATCAGGTGCTCCGGTATCCTGAAATGTTCACCGGTATCCTGGCAATGGGCATGCTCGGTGTGGCGCTTTATTTTTTGGTCTCCGGTCTGGAAATGCGAATCAACCGCCATCTGTATTTAGAGGAATAAATGTCATCTTCGGAATCTGCTGAAGCCATGAGTCCCCTGGGCGCATGGATGCTCGCCGCACGCCCTCGAACACTGCCCGCCGCCGTCTCTCCCGTTATGGTGGGAACCGCCATGGCTGTGGCGGACGGCAAGTTTGAATTCATGCCCGCATTTGCAGCATTGATGGGAGCCTTGCTGCTTCAAATCGGCGTAAATTTGGCCAATGACTACTTCGACTTCAAGAAAGGCATCGATACTTCTGAAAGGCTGGGACCGGTTCGAGTGACCCAAAGCGGGCTGATACCCCCGGACCGGGTAAGGTTTGCCATGATGCTGATCTTTGGCGGGGCTTTGGCAGTGGGGCTTTATTTGACGTCGGTTGCCGGTTGGCCGGTTCTTGCCGTGGGGATGGCCTGCATCCTGGCCTCTCTGGCATACAGCGGCGGACCGTTTCCGTTGGCATCACACGGCCTTGGGGATCTGTTCGTATTTATCTTCTTCGGACCGGTGGCTGTTTGCGGAACCTATTACGTTCAAGCGCTTACGGTTACGACGCAGGTGTTGTGGCTGTCGATGCCGGTCGGGTTTCTGATCACCGCCATTATTGTGGTAAACAATTTGAGAGATATTCCCACGGATCAGAAATCGGGGAAAAACACCCTGGCGGTGATCCTGGGGGAGCGCGGGACCAGACTGGAATATCTGTTGCTGGTAATCGGCGCCTATATCATGCCGGCGGCTTTTTTCTTTTCAGGCGGGTTCTCTGTTTGGGTGCTTCTGCCTCTGATTTCCATCCCCATGTCGATTCCAAACATCATTGCCGTGCACAAAGACAAGGGGCCGTCTTTGAATCAGGTCCTTGCCAAAACAGCGGCCCTTTCGCTGGTATTCAGCCTGCTGCTCTCTGCAGGATTGGTGATTTCGGTTTAAGCCGTATGATCTCATACCGACTTGACGACTTCCAAATAACTACTGAAAGCCTTGAAAAAACCGGTTGAAGCGGCTCACGGCGATCAAGTGCAACAGCCGGCTACAGACATATGCCTACTTGATACAAAAGCTGTAACGTAAAAATTGACACAAAAGGGAACAAATTGTTAAGATTGATCAACCTAAAAATCCTTTTCAACACTCAATTTTCACTTCCAGCAAATACCAACCCTAACGATGAAAGGAGTATGGAATGTCAATAAAGGATCGATTAACGGAACTCGGCATCACCCTTCCGACGGTACCGGAACCCATGGGTAACTACGTTCATGCCGTCCGAACCGGCAACCTGCTGTTTCTTTCCGGTAAAGGCCCCAGAAACGCTGAGGGAGGAGTTTCAACCGGTAAGGTGGGAAATGATGTTTCACTGGAGCAGGGATATCAGGACGCCCGGTCGGTAGGTATAACCCTGCTGGCGGTTATGGAGAATGATCTGGGAAGTCTCGACGACGTCAAACAAATCGTAAAAGTTTTAGGCATGGTTAATTCGGCGCCGGACTTCACCGACCATCCGAAGGTCATCAACGGATGCTCTGACCTTTTCGTAGAAGTGTTTGGAGACAAAGGACGCCATGCCAGATCGGCTGTTGGAATGGCAGCATTGCCGAGCAATATAACGGTGGAAATCGAAGTCATTGTAGAGGTGGCGTAACACACCCCTGGGGTCAGACCTTGATTTGTGATTAAGCCATTTCTCTGATAACCGCTCAAGTTCTGGCCCCATCTTTATGTTGACCCCGGTGTGAATTGTACATATGTTACGCAGCCTTAATCATTGAAAGGGCGGATAACGAATCAACGATGGCTTTGCATGTATGGGAAATAGGAATGGTGGCCGTGGCACTCGGCTGTGATGCGTTTGCTGTGGGATTTGGAACCGGTGTTCGGTTCTGTGCCCCCCGCCAGATCTTCCGCCTGGCTTTCCATTTCGGTCTGTTTCAGTTCATGATGCCGCTGATAGGATGGTACATGGGCCAGAGCCTGATGGTATGGGCCGATAAATGGTGCTCCTGGATCGCCTTTGGCCTGTTGCTTATCATCGGTGGGAAAATGATCCTCGATGGAATATCTCCTGAGAAAGAAAAAACCGAGTGTCCGGACCCGACTAAAGGCTTGAGCCTCGTCATGCTGTCTTTGGCGACCAGTGTCGATGCCCTGGGCGTCGGTTTAAGTTTAGGAGTGATGGGCCAGGGACTCCTTTTTGCCGCAATATGTATCGGAATTACTGCCGGAGGAATGACTTGGATGGCAATGAAGCTTGGAAACAGGCTGTCCAGCCGGTTTGCTCACGGAATGGAAATTCTCGGCGGAGGTATCCTCATCCTCATCGCAATCAAGCTATTACTGTTTTAATCCTTCTTCCTTATCCTAACTATCATCTGCAGCTATAGATGCCTGTTTAGACATGTATCTGTTGACCGCTTCATGCAGGGCGTTTGCGGCTAATGTGGCGCAATGCTCATTTTCTTCTGGCAACCCCCCGCAATAATCCAGTATGGAATCGCCTGTAATATCCAGAATATCTTCGGGTGCTTTGCCTCTCACCAATTCCGCGGCATACGATCCGCAGGCAATCGTCGCCCCGCATCCGTTGGTCTGAAACGCTGAATTTTTGACTCGGCCATCGTCAAACTTTAAATAAACAATCACCGTATCCCCACAGGCGCCCTTCACCTGGCCAAAAGCGTCTGCATCCATTATGATTCCCATGTATCTGGGATTGGTCATTCTTTCAAAAACGGCTTCGCCGTATGCTTCCTTAGCGTGTTTGATTAAAAGCTCCTGGATTTCTTTGTCCACCTTATCTGAGCCGTCTTTCATGAATCGTCACCTTCCTCTAACCTAAAGTTCTCGGTTCAAGGTTTACCCACCTTGTTCCAAACCAGATTCTCAAGTCTTGATCGAATTCGAAAGATATAAAGCCTATGTCATTTGTCGATTTTTTTCAATTCAAACAAAAAATGCTACAATTAAACAAATTGGACGCAGATATACGCAGATGAACACAGATATTTTGATGAATTATTGTTTAAAAATCCTTTATAGTCTGTGTTAATCCGTGTCCCACCAAATGGATTTCATTATCAAGTTGCCGAGATTTCGCTCAAAGATTCTCTTGGAATTTTTTTGAACTCGTGTTAGGAACATGTGTCCGTTTTTATGGGTTTCTTTTTTAAAACAAATGCTTACGCACGATTTTGAATTCAATTTAAACAGGACGCAGACCCGCCTGCCGATCCTAAAGATATAAGATGGCGGGCAGGTTTTCGCTGATGCACGCAGATAATATCATTATTTTATTTAAATCCGCTTAATCTGCGTTCATCCGCGTCCTAAAAAAAGAAATACTGTACTGTTTAATTCGAAAAACGAGGGAAACGACCTATGCCCATGTCAGAAGCTTTTAGAGCACGCCTCTTCTCCAAATTGGAAACTGTCGCAGATCACTATGGAACGCCCTTCCACATATATGATGAAACCGGCCTTCGGGAAACCGGCCGGTATCTTATCGATGCGTTTTCAAAGACGGAATCATTTCGTGAATACTTTGCAGTAAAAGCGCTTCCGAATCCCCGCATTCTCGAAATCATGAAGGACATGGGTTTCGGGTTCGACTGCAGTTCGATCCCGGAACTGCTCTTGAGCCGGCAAATCGGTGCCCGAAGCGAAGACATCATGTTCACCTCTAACAACACCAGCCCTGCGGAGTTTCTTGTGGCGGCAGCAGACGGGGGATGCATTCTGAATCTGGATGATATCAGCCTGGTGCCTAAAGTGCCTGAGATGCCGGAACTCATCTGTTTCCGGTATAATCCCGGGCCTCGCCGTACCGGCAACGACATTATCGGCAACCCGATCGAGTCCAAATACGGTGTCAGTCATGACCAGTTAATCGGTGCGTATGAAGCCGCTGCTCAACGGGGAGCCAAAAGGTTCGGTCTTCACACCATGCTGGTGTCCAATGAACTGAATTACGAATACATGGTGCAAACCGCGCAAATGCTCATGGAGCAGGTCGAAAAGATTTTTAAGAGCCTGAATATCACCATTGAATTCATCAATATAGGAGGCGGGCTGGGGATACCCTATAAGCCGGAAGACGACCCGCTGAGTGTTGCTGCCATGGCAGAGGTGATCACCAAAGAACTGAAACGGTTTAAAGAAAAGCAGGGTTACGAGCCGAAACTCCTTCTTGAGAGCGGCCGGTACATGGCCGGGCCCCATGGTGTACTTGTGGTGAAAGCAATCAACCATAAAGATACCTATCGGAAATACATCGGTGTGGATGCCTGCATGTCATCTCTCATGCGCCCGGCAATTTACGGAGCATATCATCATATTGACGTGTTGGGTAAAGATGCTACATCTCCGGTATCACCGGTGGATGTTGTCGGTTCGTTATGCGAAAACAATGACAAGTTTGCTATCCAGCGGTTGCTTCCGGAAATAATTGAAGGAGATATTCTCATCATCCATGATACCGGAGCCCATGGGCACTCAATGGGATTTAACTATAACGGCAGGCTGCGTCCGAAAGAATTGCTGCTTCGAACAGATGGAACCGTGGAACTGATCCGACGGGAAGAAACAGTGGAAGATCATTTTGCCACCTTGAATTTCGAACCGGATGTGTTCAAACCATAATGTGTTTATCGTCCAAGTTTAGTGCCCATCCACAAATGAAATATTCTGTTCAGGCCTGCGGCTTCAAAACCACAGACCGGGTTCACATTATCGCAAAACCATGACGCCATGAGTTACAAACCCTTTCAGATTAAAGCGGTCATTTTTGACTTTGACGGTACCCTGACCAAACCGGGAACGTTGGATTTCCCTAGTTTTAAAAAGTCTCTGGGATGCCCGGCGGATCAGCCGACTCTGGAATATATTGAAAACCTCACCGACCCTGATCAACGAAGCGATGCATTCGATCAGCTGCATCATTTTGAAATGGCGGGGGCTGAAATCGCCGAGCCAAACGAAGGCGTCTCTGAAGTCATATCGTACATTCGATCACAAAACCTGTTGATGGGGATCATCACCCGAAACAGTCGTCCTGCCCTGGAAAGGGCCTTTGCCAACTTCGAGACGTTAAAGGCGACCGATTTCGACCTGGTCCTGACCCGCGACGAACCGGTCAAACTCAAACCGGACCCGGAACCCATCGAATATGCGGCTCAGTGCTTCAGTGTAGACACATCTCAAATTCTAGTGGTGGGCGATTTTATATTTGATGTCCAGGCGGGTAATAATGCCGGAGCCGTCACGGTTTTCCTGGATCAGAAAGAGCGAGAGATTCCTGAAAAGATCGAATCGCACTTCACCATCACCAGCCTGCCGGAATTGAAAGACATCATTAGAATGGGCATCCCTTTGCCGGCCGGTAAATTTCCCAACGATCTGCTGGACCAATTTTTTGACGATTTTCTTTTTGAAGATCCCTCTGTTCTCATTCATCCGGGAGTCGGAGAAGATACGGCGGCTGTGGATGTCACCGGAGAAGAAGTATTGGTATTAAAATCGGATCCCATCACCTTTGCCACCGATGCCATCGGCCGGTATGCCGTGCTGATCAATGCAAACGATATCGCAACCGCAGGTGCTGTTCCCAGGTGGTTTTTGGCCACACTCATGTTTCCGTGCAATACCACCCCTTCTGAAATCCGCAACACCATGGAGGAAATCCGATCGGTCTGCGGCAAATGGAATATTACGTTATGCGGCGGCCACACGGAAATCACCGATGCGGTCACTCGCCCGGTAATAACCGGCATGCTGGTCGGAACCGTTGCCAAAGAACGATTGATCGACAAACGAAACATGAAGCAAGGCGACCAGGTGCTGCTGACCAAAGCCGTTGCAGTAGAAGGAACAGCCATCATCGCCAGAGAATTTGCTGACAAGCTTAAAGACCTGGGTATATCCGACACGGATATAACGACCTGCCAGGAATTTCTAGATCGAATCAGCATCCTCAATGAAGCTTCCATAGCCACTCAATTTGATGGGGTCAGCGCCATGCACGATATTACCGAAGGAGGCTTGGCCACGGCGCTTAAAGAGTTGAGCATAGCGGGAAACCATCAAATCCGAATCAACATGGACACCATCCCCATCTATCCCCAAACAGAAAAAATATCCCAACTGCTGGGTCTCGATCCATTGGGGCTGATCGGTTCCGGAAGCCTCCTTATCTGCTGCCGGCAAAATGCCGCCCAAACGCTTTTAGAAGAGATTCAATCCGCCGGCATTCAGGTGACCCGTATCGGGGAGGTAATTGAAGCGGGTTCCGGAATCATCGCCGAAAAAGACGGTAAGCCATGCCCATTTCCAAGCTTTGCGGCAGATGAAATTACCAAGCTCTTCTAAAACTTCCGACACGCTGCCGATGCCGGTCTGTCCGCATTGACGATTCCTCCCGATTTGTTGTCTTTTCTCATCAGCCGTGATAGAGTTTATTATTGAGTAACAATCTGACTTAACTGGAAAAGGG
>DUZK01000127.1 GCA_013349495.1 Deltaproteobacteria bacterium | reverse complement strand
GATTTTCGGTGGTGGCCCCGATGAGGGTCAGCAACCCGCTTTCCACATGATGAAGGAACGCATCCTGCTGCGCTTTGTTGAACCGGTGAATCTCATCCACAAAAAGAACGGTGCGCTTATGATAAAGTTTCTGTTTCTCCTTGGCATCCTGGATGACCGAACGAATCTCTTTTACCCCTGAAAGGACCGCCGAGAAATGGACAAAGTGAGAGCGGCTTTCTCCTGCGATAATTCGGGCAAGGGTGGTTTTGCCGCAGCCCGGCGGGCCCCATAAAATCATGGAAAAGACCCGGTCTTGTTCAACCGCCAGCCGGATGAGGGTGCCTTTCCCTACGGCATGTCCCTGGCCGAGGAACTCTTCTAATTTTCTCGGCCGCATCCGCTCGGCCAGGGGCTGAGAGGCTTGTGCGGTCTGTTGAGCACCGTAATCGAATATATCGGTTGAAGGAGGTGCCATTGTATTGTTGTAAAGAGTCTTAAAGGCTATTTTATTTTGCGTTATGTAAAAACCAATATGCAAGCTCCAAATTTTAAAATCTCAAATAGCAAGCACCAAATTCCAAATAAATTCAAAATTCAAAATTTCAATGACCGAAACGGAGCAATTTGTATATTCAATATCATATCATTGTTTTGAATTTGTGTTTTTGGTCATTGGATATTATTTGTTATTTGCGATTTGTGATTTGGAATTTCCCCGATCAATCGGGATCTTCGCTTCGCTACGACCAGCATCGAGGATCGAGTATCAAGCATCCAGTATCCAGTATCAAGCATCGAGTCTCCATCACCGCCTGGATCTTTTTCGAAAATAGAGACGGATGGGCACCTGATCCAGTCCCGTCTCCATCCGGATCTGATTCATCAGATATCGCTGATAGGAGAAATGCACCGCATCCGGATAGTTGACGAAACTGATGAATGTCGGCGGCTTGTTCTTAATCTGGGTGGTGTAGAAAAATTTTATTCGGCGTCCCCGATAAAGCGCCGGTTCGTTTCCTTTTATCGCCCTTTCAACGATTCGGTTCAACTCCCCGGTGGTGATGCGGGCGGTATACTGCTCATATACGGTATCGATATGGTTGAATATTTTTGTTACCCGAAGTCCCGTCTTGGCCGAGATGGTCATCACCGGGGCGAAACTCAAGAATTTCGCGGCAGTTCTCACCTGCTCGACGAACCGCTTTACGGTCATGGTATCTTTGTCCACGAGATCCCACTTGTTCAACAATAGAATACACCCGCACCCCCTCTCAAGCGCATAACCGGCGACGGTGACATCCTGATCTGTCACACCTTCACCGGCATCCAGTACGATAAGCGCCACATCGCACCGGTTTAAGCTCCTCAGGGCACGAACGATTGAAAACTTCTCTATCCTTGCCTTAACCCTTCCTTTTCGACGAATACCGGCCGTATCCACCAAAAGATACTCTTTTCCGTGAACCTGACAGACCGTATCGATGGCATCCCGTGTGGTACCGGGGATTTCACTGACCAGCAGCCGCTCTTTTCCCAGTATTCGGTTAATTATAGACGATTTTCCCACATTGGGCCGCCCCACCACCGCCACACGCAGGGACTCCTTATTTGTTTCGGCATCGAACTTGGGGAACGCCTCGAGCATTTCATCCATCAGGTCATTGGTACCGTAGCCGTGTTCGGCAGACAGGGGGTAGAGTTTTTCGATGCCAAGGTTGTAAAACTCAAAGAGATTTTCTTCCTGCCTCTCCCCGTCGATTTTGTTGACCGCATAATAAACGGGTTTGTTTACGGAACGCAGCTTCTCGATCAGATCCGTATCAAAAGGGGATACCCCTGTCTTTCCGTCCAGCATATGAATGACGACATCCGCATCCGCTATGGCTTGAAAAAGCTGAAACCGAATCTGATCTGCGAAGTCATCATCGCTGACTTCGAAGAATCCTCCGGTATCCACCACTGTAAAGTCCACCCCGTCCCAAGTCGCATCCCCATAGATGCGGTCTCGGGTGACTCCGGGCAGATTGTCCACCATAGCTCCCTTTGTTCGGGTGATTCGATTATAAAATGTGGACTTCCCAACGTTGGGCCGACCCACGATGGCAACGATCGGTTTCATGTTTTTATCCGGCACCTTCCTGGTCTGACATTAAAACGAAACGAATTTTGGCATCCTCTTTTTTATGGAATTTATCAATAAAAGTTTAATCTTGAAAGCTAAAAGCGATAATGAATCAGTGCAAAATCTGGCTGAGGAAAAGCTTGGTCCGGTCATGTTGCGGATTTTCAAAAAACTGCTCAGGGGTATTTTCTTCCACGATCCGGCCGAAGTCCATGAACATGACCCGGTGGGCAACGCTCTTGGCAAATCCCATTTCATGGCTGACCACGATCATGGTCATGCCCTCTTTCGCCAGTTCAATCATGACATCCAGAACCTCTTTAATCATTTCCGGATCCAGGGCGGAGGTGGGTTCATCAAAGAGCATCACCTTGGGGTTCATGCAAAGACTCCGCGCAATGGCAACCCGTTGCTGTTGACCGCCTGAGAGCTGACCGGGAAATTTCCGGGCCTGCTCGGCAATGTGCACCTTGTCCAGATAATACATGGCGTTTTCTTCGGCTTCAGCCCTGGGTACTTTTCTCACCCAGATGGGACCCAACGAAAGATTTTCAACAATGGTCAGATGCGGAAACAGGTTAAAATGCTGAAACACCATCCCCACTTCGGCTCTGATTTTTTCGATATTTTTAATGTTGTTGGTGAGTTCGATGCCGTCCACAACGATCTTTCCCTGCTGGTGCTCCTCAAGCCGGTTGATGCACCGGATCAAGGTGGACTTTCCGGACCCTGAAGGGCCACAAATGACAATGCGCTCACCTTTATGGACGGTTAGGTTGATCCCCTGAAGAACATGAAATTCACCGAACCATTTATGCATATCGATGATTTCAATCATCGAGCCGTTTTCCGTTTGATTGTTTGTGCGTTCCGAAGATTCCTGATTCATGAAATCCCTCTTGATTCGATCATCCTGTATGGTGATGGATCAATTTTCCGTGGATAATTCCTTTTCCAGCTTTCGGCTGTAATTGGACATGGAAAAACAGCCCAAGAAGTATAATATAGCGATGAATATATAGAGTTCCCGACTGAACCCCATCCACTCCGGATTGGATAAAATCGATTTTGAGGTTTTCAGCAGATCCCACAGAGAGATAATCACCACGAGGGAAGTATCCTTGAATGCGGAAATGAGGATACTCACGGTCGGGGGTATCACAATTTTTAATGCCTGGGGTAAAATGATCAATCGCATGGTCAGGTAGTAGTTTAACCCGATGGATTCAGCCGCCTCGTATTGTCCGAGGGACATCCCCTGCAGTCCCCCCCGGACCACTTCTGCAATGTATGCGGCGGTAAATAATATGATGGCCGTTTGTGCTCGAAGAATATTATTGATGGTAACGCCTTCCGGCAGCAGAAGCGGAAAGATAACAGACGACATGAACAGGAGACTGATGAGCGGAACGCCACGAATCAACTCGATATAAAGGACGCAGAGAAGCTTCAGCGCCGGCAACTTGGACTGTCGCCCCAACGCCAGTATGACGCCCAGTGGATATGCGGCCGTGAGCCCGAAAACAGACAGCAGCAATGTCAAGGGCAGCCCCCCCCACTTGGCACTCTCCACCGGTGCGAGTCCGAAAATTCCCCCTCGCATGAACATCCCCATAGCGATCAGACCGATAATCCACGCATACCCCAGAGATTTCTTCCAATGATTCCGGTCCTTGCTGTAAAATAAGAGGCCGAACAGCAGGGTCATGGCCAATAGCGGCCGCCATTGTGATTCGTAGGGAAAGAATCCGAAAATAATGAACCTGAAATTGGCGCTAATGATAGACCAGCAAGCCCCGTCACTCCCCCGGCACGCTGAACTGTCCGCAAACCAGACGCTGTCAATAAATGCCCATTTGAAAACAGGCGGAACCGTTTTCCACAGCAACAAAAGAGTGATGATGGTGAGAATCGAATTAAAAGCACCGTTAAAGAGGTTGAATCGAATCCATCCGATTACCCCGATACTGGTCACCGGCGGTTTCAATGATTCCATATATGCGTCCGGGTATGTTTTTTCCATTTCGCTGAAATCGTTTTTCCGTTATCAGAATTGAAGAATTAGATCTCCCTATCGTTCAACCAGTGCTACCTTTTTATTATACCAGTTCATGAATGTCGATGTGGATAGGCTGAAAATCAAATAGACCACCATGATGAGGGCAACCCCTTCGATGGCCTGGCCCGTCTGGTTGATGGTGGTGTTGGCCACAGAGACAAAATCCGGATATCCGATGGCTACCGCCAAAGAGCTGTTTTTAGTAAGGTTCAGCATTTGACTCGTCAAGGGGGGAATAATCACGCGAAGGGCCTGGGGCAGAATCACCAGATTCATCACCAAAGGCGGGCGCAATCCCAATGACATGGCCGCTTCCCGTTGTCCTTTACTGACGGATTGAATGCCGGCCCGCACCACTTCGGCCACAAAAGCAGCGGTATACAAGACCAGTCCGAGCAGCAATGCCATGAACTCCGGACTTAATGTCATTCCCCCTTTAAAATTGAACCCCTTGAGTTCGGGAACATCCATTTCCATGGGTGCACCGGACCCCACCCATATGACCAACGGAAAGGCAATAAGAATCCCCACAGATACCCGGAACACCGGAAACGACTTTCCGGTTTCATCCTGTCGACTTTTCGCCCATCTCCGCAATAGGTAGACCAGCACACAACCTGCGAAAAACGAAAAAAGCATGTATGGGTGAGCCGGATGAGACGCGGGCGCGGCAAACGCAACCCCCCGGTTGCATAGGAACAGCCCGGCAAAAGGATTTAATGCTTGACGCGGGGAAGGGAGTGATTCGTAAAATATGGCATACCAGAAGAAAAGCTGTAACAATACGGGGATATCCTGCATCACCTCGATGTAGACGGCCGCCGATTTGGAGACCAGCCAGTTGGAGGACAGCCGCGCAATGCCGACGATGGCGCCGAGTATGACTGTGATGATAATGCCGATGAAGGCGACCCGCAACGTATTCAAGGTCCCGACAATGATCGCTCTGCCGTAAGAGCTTGCGGCCGAATAGGGAATCAGTGTTTCCCCGATTTCAAAGGACGCTTCCTTTTGGAGAAAACCTATCCCGGTGGCAATGGATTGCTTCTTCAGGTTGAACAGGGTATTGGACACCAGGTAGAAAGCCAGCAAACCGATCCCGGCTATGACCATAATTTGAAAGAGGATTGCGCGTTTCTTGGGATCCAGCCAGAACGGTATTTTTTCTGCAACCGTTGTATTCATGTCGTCATCTCATTATCATCAACGCCGCAGTCTCAAAACGATCCGCCAAGCCCATGGATATGACCCGTCCTGCTCTCAAACGGGTCGCAGAAGGAGAGACAAATGGATTTTGCCGAATAGCAACTCCAGATTTTAAGATTAAGATTCGGTATCCGTTATACGGATAAAAAATAAGGGCGCCCCATGGAAGGGCGCCCTTTAATCGAATCCATTAACGGAACGGGGCGGCGTACATGAGACCTCCACGGGTCCACAGGTCGTTTAACCCGCGGGCAAGCCCCAGCTTGGTATTTTTTCCCACATGGCGTTCAAAGATCTCGCCGTAATTGCCCACTTGTTTGATGATGTTGTAGGCCCACTTATCATCCAGTCCCAGCGCCTTGCCCATACCGCCAGTGGTTCCGAGTAACCGCATGATCTTAGGGTCTTTGCTATTAAGCATCTCATCCACATTTTTGGAGGTGACGTCCAGCTCTTCAGCTTCGATGAGAGCCATCACCGTGAAGTTGACAATGTCATACCATTGATCGTCCCCATGACGGACCACGGGCGCCAGCGGCTCTTTGGAAATGATTTCCGGCAACAGGACGTAATCGTCCGGATTGGGGGCAACCGTCCGGTGTGCGGCCAATTGGGAAGCATCCGAGGTGAGACAGTCGCATCGACCGGCAAAAAAAGCCTTGTTCAGCTCGGACGTCTGCTCAATGACAACCGGTTTCCATTCCATGCCGTTTGAACGAAAGAAATCGGCGGCATTCATTTCCGTGGTGGTTCCCGGCAGAACACAGACCGTTGCACCGCCCAGCTCTTTGGCACTCTTGACCCCTAATTTCTTAGGAACCAGAAAGCCCTGCCCGTCATAAAAATTCACACGGGCGAAATTGAGACCGTTTATAGTCTCTCGGGTCAGAGTCTGGGTGGTATTGCGGCATAACACGTCGATTTCCTTGGACTGAAGCGCAGGCAGTCGTTGAACCCCGGTCAAAGCGGTATACTTCACCTTGTCTGCATCGCCGAACAAGGCCGCAGCAATGGCGCGGGCCGTATCCACATCCAAACCGTTCCAGACCCCCTTTTCATTAGGCATGCTGAATCCGAATACTTCCCCATTGACGCCTGCGATTAAATGCCCCCTCGCTTTCACCGCATCCAGGGTTTCTCCGGCCATGGCTGCACCGGCAAAAATAACGAGTGCAGCCATCATTGCGATTGATACCTTAGAGAATTTCATGGGATTACCTCCTTTCGGTTGTATGGACGCCTGTTGTGGGTCGCACCACAGTGTCCGCAGTTAAAAGATCTGCCGGTGGATATACCGGCATACCGTCTGCATCAGTTTTCGCGTAAATCTCTTAAAACAATAACAGGAAGCTCGATGCTTTATCAAGGGAAAAACGGATTTCGGATTGTCGGTTCTATTCCGGAAACTTCAACGTGATGCATTCAAAACCGTCTTTAGATTTCAATTTAACCGAAAGTTCCACACTGCTGTCTCGAATACCCAGTGCAAGGGGTGTTTTCCCTTTGTCCGCTTCCAGATGGGTGATTTCTCTAACCGCTTCGATTATTTTCCCGCCGACCGCCTCACCGGGTGTCGGCAACTCCGCTTCCCGATATTTTGCTTTTACGGTGATCTGTCCGTCTGCGGACCGAGAGATTGAGACTTTTTTGGCGCTATTGTTCACACCGTGTAGCGCCGCCAGGGCAATCCATTTCAAAGCCGCCTCATCTTTATCCGCATCGTTTTTCACATTCGACATCTCTTTCAACGGGTCTGTTGTGGCGTAGCAGTCGCACAATTCCTGGACCTTTAAATGCAAATTCCTTTTCTCTTTCATGGTTCAACCTCCTTAAGTGTGGAATATCCGGGAGTAATCCCATTACATGTGCTAGTATTTACCATTAACCCAAACTAAGACAGGAAACCTTAAAAACAACGGTGACATCTTATTACAGTAGGATAGCCGACCGATAATGGGGATATGAAAATTGACCTTGTGATTTAACAGGAGTTATGGAGATTGGAGAAGCGGTTGTTGATTAGGATTGCCGTTTGCGTCTGTCTTTTCTGCTTCTTCGGTCATCCTTATAGGAAAGATGAACAAAAATACCTTCCCGAACGCTTCTTCGACGATCTCTTCGGCTTTTTCGTCTGTCTTTCAAAAATGCCGGTCTTCCGGTTGATCGTGTCGGGTGGATCTTTGTGGGATCCACCTTGATCGGGGATGGTTTCTTTATATGAAACTCGGACACCCGGTTCTCCCTTTTTCTTGAAATCCTTGTTCCGACTTCATGGGCTTTTATATAATGATCTTAGTCTGTTGTCAACTCAAGAGATAACAAAAGGCGACCGTTCACCTCACCGGTTCAGCCGCGCTCGAATATCTTGGACCCGGTGGATGAGGGTGAAAAAGGTTAACACACAATAGGAAACAAGGCCGGACCATAGGATAATGAAAGTGTATTTATGAAAAATGCAGAGAATCAACGCCCAGGCGATCAGATATACGACACGCACCCCTCTATCCATTAATCCCACTTCACAGGCAGAGTCGAGGCTTTCCGATTTAGCCTTGCTGTAACTGATCATGAACGTAAACAGGAGGCTTAGGAAAATAAGGGAAGTGGCCAATATCAACCGTTTATCTTCCCAAAACAGGATCCAGAAACCCATCAGATAGAAGCAATCTGAAATGCGGTCGAAGCTGGAATCGAGAAAGGCGCCGAAGACGGTATGCTTTCTCTGGTTTTTGGCCACAAACCCGTCCACGGCATCCGCACTGCCGGATAGCCCGATGAACAACAATCCCCAGAACGGATGCACATAGAAGCTGAAAGGGACCGCCAAGGCAAACAAAAGCCCAAGAACCGTAAAACGATTCGGTCTTACAAACGGATGCTCAAGTTTCGGTACAAGAGTCCGTTCAAGGATTCGATAAAAATAATCTGCGAATATGCTGTTTCTGAGTGCCATATATGCCTGGAGACCTCAATAAAAGTGTCGATCGTTTTTCAACGGATTACGATATTCTAAATTTATATTTTTATATACCATAAAGTGGATAACCGTGGCAAAGGCAAGTTGTGTAGGTACGGGGTTCACATCAGACATGTGTCAATTGAGAAGACGGAACAAATCATGCGGGATTCCGGATGCTTTTACCGGATGCGTTAATTGACACTTTATAACCTAAAGTCTTATTTACTTCTAAATCCCTATTAAACCTCCCCTTCGGGATGCTACCGATCCGGTCAAATCAGTTTATGTCGTTTGAATTTCGATAACAAATCCGCATTGGCATCGGCACGTGCCCTGGCCCGCATGGCATGCGCTTCCATGGGATTTTTTGGAACCTGTGGCTGTTGGCGTTCCGGCTTGCGCACCAGTGAAAGTGCTTGGTCCGGGCAGGTGGAAACGCACAGCCCGCAGCCGATGCAGCGGTCTTTATCGAGAGCAACCGTTTCCGCTTCAACACTCAGGGCATCCATCTGGCATCGGTCGAGGCATGTTTCACAGCCCGTGCAGGCCTCTTTATCCACCTGAACAACAAAGGGTGAGGATGCCATCATTGCCGGCTTGGGATGCCTTTTCAGGTTTAAAAGAATCTGGCAGCAGTCCCCGCAGCAGCAGCAGATATTTGTGATATCCTGGCTGTTGCTGGGTTGGAGAACGAGGCCGTCAGCTTCGGCCTTTCCGAGGATGTCGAGGGTTTCCTCAAGCGTTATGACCCGGCCCAATCCGTTTCGTTCATAATAGTCGGCTCCCCATCCGAAGATAAGACAGGCATCCATCAGCTTGTCGCATCCGCCGTCTTTCAGGTGATGCTCTTTACGGCAGATACAAGGAGCCACCAGGAATTTCTTCTGCTCCTTTACCAGGGCCTCGGCCTTTTCATACGGGAGAATCTCCATACCGGTCTGTATACTTTTGCCCACCGGGATGGTCCGAAGCGGTGGAAGACGGTCAAGGGCTTCTTTGGCCAACGCCGGAAAATACGCCTCCACATCCTTGACAAACTCCCGATCCAGGTCATTGACATGGTATTCCCATATGCCCACCACAAACTGGGTGGCCATGAATGCCGGCGGGCGGTCCGGGGTTTCGATACTAAAGATCAACCCCTTGCGAGCCATGTCCTTCAGCATATGGTCGGCTTCCTCATGGTCCATGCCGGCCCGCTCTGCGATGGTCCGGGATGTTTCAAATTTCAGGGTCAACTGTTGGGCAAGCTCTGCTTCCCCGGGTGTGAACAAGCGCTTCAGGATGCGAAGCTCCACCCCTTTTTCTGTCGCCGGATAACCTCCCGGCAAACTGTCCAGATGATCCCTCAAATTCTCATATACGGTGTCCATAATGCCCCCTTGAATATTTAATTGATTTAAAATATCGGATAATAATTTTTTGTCAAGAGAATGGAAGCCGGGATGCGGCGGGACCCCGAGAAACAGCCAAATGCTATGGAATGGATGAATCATCTATGTACCGGCTTACTTCGGGAGAGGCCGATCTATAGGGTTTTCAAGCTGAGCCGCTCAGAACGATGCTGTCAAGCAGACGGGGCTTTCCCACCTTTACAGCCATGGAAAGCAGCGCCTCATATTCGATCTCTTCTTCGATCTCTTGGAGCGTTTCGGTGTCTGCAACACTCACATAGCCAATGCGGGCCAGCGGCTCGCTCTCGATGAGGGAAACGATCTCCCCGCGGATCTTTCCGGCATGTCTTTCGCCTCTATTCCACAAAGATTGAGCCAATTGAAGTGATTTATATAAAATCAGCGCGGCTTTCCGTTCTTTCCCTTTCAGATAGAAATTCCGGCTGCTCATCGCCAACCCATCGGGCTCCCTTATGGTGGGACAGACGATGATTTCCAGGTTCATGAACAGATCCTCAGCCATTTTTCGAATAACCCGTGCCTGTTGCGCATCCTTTTGTCCGAAATAGGCGTATGTCGGCTCAATGATATTGAATAGTTTCGTCACCACTGTAGCAACACCCCTGAAATGGCCTGGCCGGGATATTCCTTCCAGCATCTCTGTCAGTCCTTCAACTTCGACCCAGGTGCATGCGCCAGGCGGGTAAATTTTCTCAGGTTCCGGCATAAAGACCACGTCTGCTTTCTCTTGTTTCAGGAGCGTTAAATCGCGTTCCGTATCTCTCGGATATGAATCAAAGTCTTCCTCCGGACCAAACTGAGTCGGGTTTACAAATATGCTCACGATCACATGGCGATTTTCTGATCGTGCACGGCGAATAAGTGAGAGATGGCCCTCATGGAGAAATCCCATGGTCGGAACAAAACCCACTGGTTCCGCAAGTCGCTGACGTAGTAACTTCATATCTGAAATTGTTCGAACGGTCTCCATAGTTTTTCCTTCACTCCGTCCATTATCATAAATGGCAGCAAAGATTATCTGTCACGGGAATTGTTGTCAACAGCCATCGGATTTGTTGTAAAGAACAAATAAAAAAGGGACACCGGCTTGTTTGCCAGTATCCCTCTATTCTTCGGTGGCGTCCCCAAGGGGATTTGAACCCCTGTTGCCGGCGTGAAAGGCCGGTGTCCTGGACCAGGCTAGACGATGGGGACTCATTATGTTGGTGGGCCGTGCTGGGCTCGAACCAGCGACTCTCTGCTTAAAAGGCAGATACTCTACCGCCTGAGTTAACGGCCCCTGCAAAAAATATTTGATATACTTTTATCTTTAGTGTGTCAATAAAAAACCTTTATTATTTCACCCTATGAATGTTCCAAGCAGGACAACAGGGGCATGCAGGGGGCATCCGTTTATTTCCGATAAAACTCGGGGACAATTAGGATGATCACGGTATATATTTCCAGTCGCCCCAGAAGCATACACCAGATCAGCAGCCATTTCCCCATATAAGGAATGGCGGCAAAATTGTCCACGGGTCCCACCATACCCAAACCGGGTCCGATGTTTCCCAGGGTGGCGGCAACTGCACTGATAGCGGTCATAAAATCGACTCCCATACCGGACAACACCACGGCGGATACGGCAAACAGCCCCACATACAGTGATAAAAAACCGAGAATGCTCCGGGTGACGTCTTCAGGAACCGGTTACCCGCTCAATTTGATCACACGCACCGCATGGGGGTGAATCAGGGAAAACAATTCATTGTAGCAGTATTTCAGGCAAACCATCACCCGCACCGCTTTAACGCTGCCTCCTGTGGAACCGGCGCAGGCACCGAGAAACATGCACAGCAGGAGGATAAGCTGAGACATTGCCGGCCATTTTTCATAGTCCGCCGTTGCATAGCCGGTTGTCGTGATGATGGATACAACCTGAAACGCACCATAACGG
>DUZK01000126.1 GCA_013349495.1 Deltaproteobacteria bacterium | reverse complement strand
CCGCCACCACGACCACCACCGCCTTGACCACCACCCCCGCCTTGACCACCGCCACCGCCGCCTTTACCGCCACCACCTTGACCACCGCCACGGCCGCCGCCACCGCCTTGTCCTTGACCTTTCTTCGATGTGCCGCCGCCCAGTGCGCCCGCTACCGCATCAACGATTGAACCGGCGATGTTCTCCACCATATCTCCTGAATTTCTATTCTTCGTTGAAGATTTTCCACCTGCCCCTTTTGCCATGTCCCCGACCATATCGCCGAGGCCCTTAATAATCTCTTTTTTCATCGAAACACCTCCGTTCTGAATATTGTCTTTACTTTTCATGACTATACATAGAGCAAAACGCGTGCCGCGGAATCCACATGAAACACTTTTTTCAATAAATCACATTATTACAGATAGTTATAGAAATGCTGGGTGTGAGAGCATTCATTAAAATGATTGCAAAAGTTAAACGGGATGGGTGCAACCAGTTGCAATATTGCAATCAATAAAAGAAGATTTCAAAACCGCTGCCTGAAAACAGATCCAGCCCCAGATCCTCTTGGCCGACGGCCTTTCCGCTCCTCCAGGCCTTGATCCCCCCGGACAGGTTATACACGACCTTGAATCCTTTCCCTGCCAGCATCTGGGACGCGATCCGGCTGCGCCCCCCGATGGCGCAATAGACGATGGCCGGCTTATCGGTATCGATTTCAGTCAAACGATCTCCTAAATCCGGCAACGGAATCAATTTCGCGCCCGGAATGTGTTCGGATTCATATTCGACGGGCTGCCGCACATCCATAAGCGTATAGTCATCTGCGGGAGTTCGGTCCATAAACTTTTTTGCCTCTTGAGGGTTGAAGGATTTTACCGGAGTAAAAACTGTTTCCAGCGCATGGTTTCCATCCGTTTCGATTCAAGTGGTTTATTTTTATTTTAATTGCCGCTTATATAAAAAGTGTGACTTTACTGCTGCCCGCTTGTTCGAGAAACTTGGCCGCACCGGCAATGGTAATGTTGGGGAAATCGACACTAACAATACTGAAAGCAGACAAACGCATTCCGGACACACTGAATAAACCGAACGCGTTTTGGGACGATGGAACGACTTGAACCGGTTGTCGGATCTTTTTTCCCGGACACCGCCGCGAGCTTTCTCCAACCATCCGATTCGATCAGCCAGGTAGTGGTCGAATTCCGGCACATAGGGTTTGATGTCCAGAAGCGGGGTCTGGTCGATCATATCAACATTTTCGACATGAACGTTTGATTCTTCGACCTTGATCAGTCTAACCACGGAGATGCCGATGGGATTCGGCCGCTTCGGCGCGCGGGTTGAAAACACACCGCGGGGATGTGAGTCCATGAAAGGGGTAACGATCAATGAGAACCCGATGCTTTGATGGAAATTATACAGGAGCATGATGTGCGAAAATCCATCAAGGTCCCGTAATCCTTCTGTGAATTCCTAGAACACCTCCACCGTACCTTGCACGCCGTCTGCGCCGGCCGGCTGAATCGGCATGCCCTCGCAGTTCTTGAAAGGGGTGTGGATCACGCCGATCGGCCGATATTCAATCTTTGCCGTGATATGACCGCCGGCCGGATGGTGTTGAACCGGAATGTCTTCTTTACTCCGCATAAAGAACTTCTCCCTCCTCCACAATCCTTGACCGGAAAAAGTCGTCTAATTCCTCAAGCGGTTTGAGGTCGGTCGGCCAGTCCATCGTCATCATCAGATCAGCTGCCGCTATTTACAAATCACGGTTCGGGAGAAGAATCGGCAATGGCGATTACTGCAATTGGCGTTTATTACTCAATTGCCTGGAATGTTTTCATGAATTTACGATCAATATAGTCTTTAACGAAAAAAGCAAGACGACCGCCGAACAGAACCCACCGCTTGTGGAATATGCCGGTACCGTCGCCCAGATTGAATATCAGAAGATAGTCACCCCCGGGCTCAAACGGCTGGAGGTTCCCGCCGTCTAATGTCGCCATGAGGTTATGATATATGACCGGATTTTGACGAACAGCAAACACACCGACCTTGTTCAGGGGCGCTTCATTAAAATAAATACAATCACCGCCCCCGAAGATATTGCCGTATTCAGTACTCTGCAGGTATCGGTTGACCAACAATCCGCCGTCCGGGCCTGTAGGAATTCCGGATGCCTTAAAGACAGGATTGGGTTTCACACCGATGGCCACGAAAATGATGTCCAGCTCATGGGTTTCCCCGGACGCCTCTGTAACCCGGCCCGTCCTGATTTCATTCACTTTGCAGTCTTCCACAATATCAATCCCGCGCCGTTTCAGCGAGGCCTGAGCCTTGATCCGTACGCCGTGGGGGTGATGCGGCATGATCGTTTTGCCTGTCAGTATTTTGATGTCGGCAGGTTGCACGCCCGGTTCGCGTGTCAGCCGCCATAGATTGCCCGCAATTTCCACAGCCGAAGGACCGCCGCCGATGATCCCTATGGTAATCTTTTTCCGAGATCCCAGTTCGAGAATCCGCTCTTGTGCCGCCAGCAGTCTTTCGATCGGTTTGACCAAATAGATGTCTTCCAAACCGTCTTTAATGATATCCCGCGGCACATGGCTGCCCAAATTGCAGGAAATCACATCATAGGGCACGGAATCTCCTGATTCCAGATTCACGATCTGAGCGTCGGCATCGATTCTCACGACCTTTTCCAATACAAAGGTGCCGCCTTTTTTCTCTACTACAAGTTTCGTTGCAAAACGAACCTGCTCGGGCGTGTAGGTTTTCCCCAGCATGCCGGGCCCCATCCCAGAATAATAATGATGTTCGGAAGGACCGATAACCGTAACGTTGTAACCTTTTTCAACAAACTGATGCAGGTTCGCCAGGGTCACCATGTGGGCATGCCCGCCGCCGGCAAGAACGAGTTTCTTTTTCATCTTTACTTTGCCATCCTAATCAAAGGTTAAAACTTCTTCTCAAATTGCGACATGGGAATAGCCGGTGTGCTATAAATTATCAAACAGATTGCCCAGTTGCTCCAGATGGGCACGCTCTTCATTGGCGATTTGAATCAGCGCGTTTTTATTATCCTCGATTTCGGTTCGGTCGGCTGCACGCTGATACAGGTCCAGCGCCTGGAATTCTATCGCCATTGCAAGCGAGATGACTTCCTCTGGGGCATCTAAATCGGGTTGATACAGCTTCAGGTATTCTTCTGTGGTCAAACCGCCTTCCATGGCAGGCGCCACTACGTTTATCGCAAATTCATCCCGACTCACCGAAGCACCGGATATCTTAACATATTCATCAAAAATGCGATTCTGATGGTTGACTTCGATGGCGGCAAGTTTTTCAAACAATTGACGGCTATTCTCGTTTTCTACTTTCGGTATCATGGAGAGATAAAATTTCCGCAGTCCTTCTTCAAGGGAATAAGCTACCAAAAGGGTTTCTTCCGGTGATTCTTTCCCTGAAAACAGATCCAGCCCCAGATCCTCCCGGCCGACAGCTTTTCCGCTCCTCCAGGCCTTGATCCCCCCGGACAGGTTGAACACTTCCTTGAAGCCTTTCCCTGCCAGCATCTGGGACGCGACCCGGCTGCGTCCCCCGATGGCGCAGTAAACGATGGTCGGCTTACCGGCGTCGAGTTCGGCGATACGGTTGCCAAGGTCCGGCAAGGGGATCAATGTCGCACCGGGGATGTGTTCGGATTCATATTCGGCGGGCTGCCGCACATCCAAGAGTGTAAAGGCTTCTCCGGATGTACGGTCCATAAATTGTTTGGCCTCCTCTGCATTGAACGATTTGACAGGGGTGAAGAATTGTTTCCAGCGCATGGTTTCCATCCTTTTCGATTCTTTATTTGAAAAACCGACTCTCCAAATTTATCGACGCGCGTTCGAAATCCTCATACAGCAGTCTCAGGCGATTGTTGGTGATGTTCACTTTTTTCCGGTTTCTCTTCTTCTCTTTCTTTGGGATAGCAGGCCAGGCATCGTTCAATATGGCAGGTTTTTCCCAAACTCGTAACGGCAAAATCGACCGGCAGAATTTCGAAAGAGACCCGGTAGCTTACCGACAAATCACTTTTCTTTAAAGCAATAAGATCGGTAACGCGGTTGGGTGGTAAATTTGTGGTTAGGGCCATAATCCTTAGTAAACGAACACCGCATCTGACCCTATAGCTTCAATATTGAGAGCCCCGGCGGACGTGATTCCAACGCCGTCGATCAGGTCAGACTCCTCGATATTCCGCGCTTTGATGCACGACCCACAGACCAGCATTTTTCCGCCGAGTTCCACAAAAGTTTTGATTAATTCTTTAACATGAGGAAATCCGCCGCCCGGCAGCACATTATCTGCATATCCTTTCCGGGCCAAATAGACCCCGTTGCCCTGAAGGACTATCGTGGCTTTTATGTTCATGGCCAATGCAGCACAGGCCATGACATAGGGCATGGATGCCTTTTCAGGATCTTCTCCGCCGTGTGTCGCGATATAGAGAATCTTTTCTTCTTTTTCTGCCATTTCCATTGACTCCTTTCTCAGTAATTTAATTGTATAAGAATCTTCTTTTTTTGGACACGGATGAACGAAGACTGTTTTGCATCCGATTCGGGATCTCCGTTTTTTTTGGGTCGAAGCCTATGGCGAAGCCCAACGGGTCGGGTCGAAGCCTCCCGCGAAGCCCGATTCGCTCATACCAGCATCGAGTATCCAGTGTCGATTACACTTTATCTGCGTATATCTATCTCCCGTTTAATTTGCAACGTTTGTCGGCTACTCTGCTTGGCAAGCCATCACGGTTGACAGGTCTTCCATAAATACAGGGATCATGAAGGGCAATCCGGGGTCAATCAACTTTGAAAAATGCTTGACGCATATATTTAAGCATATTAATGTTCAATTAAGGATGTGCTTAATTGAATGGAAATTGCATGTATTTCTCACCCGCATGTTTTAAAGCGCTCGGCGATGAAACCCGGTTTAGGATCCTGGATTTGCTTATGGGTCACGATTTGTGCGTCGGGGCCCTGGCCAGGCGTCTGAAGGTTTCTGAAGCAGCCATTTCCCAGCATCTGCAAATACTCAGAAAAGCCGGACTGGTTCGGGGGGAAAAAAGGGGTTACTGGACCCACTACACGGTTCAGGCCGGTACGCTGGCACAGATTGCTGACGATTTGAAAGCGATGGCGGATCGAGAACCGGCATCGGAAGGCGTCTGTTTCAGAGCTTCGCCGGTAAAAGAAAAACAAGCCGAAAGGAGGGTGATCCACATGTGTAAAGACTGCTGTCAACATCCGGAAAAATTAAAGGAAAAGCCGGAAGACTGTACGCCGGAACAGATTCGGGAATGTCACGGGGATACGCAACAGCATCCCTGCGAGACGGAGAAAAAGTAGCGGCGCCCCTGTTGACCCGGAAACGATTAAACGCACGTTACGGACGGAGAACTTAGTTCGCTTCGCTCACAATTGGAATACTGGAATATTGGAACGTTGGAATGATGGGTTTAGTTGCACTGCAATGTTGAGCGTCAGTTAAAAACCATAATATCAATAGGTTGTGGAATTCCCGAGAGGTTCAAATTAGCCCCATGATCTATCTTTATATCGCAACCGCGGCAGCGGTGCTCGTCTCCTTTTTGGTTAGTCGTGAAAAAACACTTAAGGCCCTTCGAATTGCGTATAAACGGTTTGTGAAGATTCTTCCGGCATTCTTAACCATGCTCGTCCTGGTCTCCATTGTGTTGTTTCTGGTTCCGGAGGAACTCATATCGACCTACCTCGGCAGCAACAACCGGTATGTCGGTGTGCTGATCGGCGCACTCTTGGGGTCCATCACATTGATGCCGGGTTTTATCGCCTATCCCCTCTGCGGCATCCTGCTGAAAAAGGGGGTTGCCTACATGGTCTTGTCTGCCTTCAGTACGACGTTGATGATGGTGGGGGTGCTGACCTATCCGGTTGAAAAGGCCTATCTGGGGGCGAAAGTCACCCTGATCCGCAACCTGATCAGTTTTCTCATTGCCCTTGTGGTGGCATTGGCGACGGGTTTGTTTTTCGGCGAGGTGTTTTTATGAAAAAGATAAAACTGCTCCTTGGGTTCGGTTACCTCGGATTTGTCATTTTGTCCTTTATCGTCGGGTTTGAACCCGGTCAAAAAATCGCCGGTAATTTTATCTCGTTTTCAATCCAGATGCTCAAGATCCTGCCCTGCGCCTTCATCCTGATCGGGCTTTTTGAGGTGTGGGTAAAAAAAGAGACGGTCGAAAAACATCTTGGGGCCGAATCGGGCATCCGGGGATACATCTGGAGTATTCTACTTGCAGGTACCACCGTGGGTGGACTGTATGTCGCCTTTCCGGTGGCTTATTCCCTGTTTCGTAAAGGAGCGCAGCTCGGTGTCATCTTTGCCTATATCTCAGCCTCAGCGATTTGCCGGATACCTATGACGATATTTGAGGCCTCTTTCTTGGGCCTGAAATTTTCCATTATCAGGCTGCTGGTTTCCTTGCCCCTGATCATTGTCGGCTCAATGCTTCTGGGAAACCACCTGGAGCGAAAGCGGTATCAGATCAGTGAAGGGGCGGGATAGAATTGCTCGAGAATTTCCGCAACCATACGAAAAGCTTGAAGGTCGAAAGATTTCTTTCCGGATCGTCAGCCGCGATTCATCGCCGCATATCATGCTCCGGAATATTTTGATTCCTCTACGACACACTGCCATGTATGTTACTCATTTTCTGCCACGGTAACCTTAACACTTCCCCCTGTATTGAATTTTTCGTCCTTTAATTTCTTGTAATAGGAGTCGTGCAGATTGATGGCGGCCAGGGGATTGTGGCCGGTCACCCGGTCTTTTGCAACCAGCACGGTGCACAACGCATCCGAATACCGCAACATCAGGGAATCGTGCCCGACACATAATCCAAAAAGAATATTGAAGTCCGTGTTCGCTGCATTTAAAACCTTTGCCTGAGTGATCGGGCTGCACATGGCCTCAAATTCGCCGGGGCTGATCTTCTGCGCTTCCTTGATTCCGAGAAATTCCTTGGGGGTTCTGCCGACCTTGCACATGACGGAAGCCAACTCAAATCCCTGCGCTTTCAATATCTCCGATAAAATCTTTGCCTCGCTTTTAAGTCCCCCGCAAAAAGCCAACCCGAGTTTTTTATAGCCCATCTTGTTGGCAAACTCGATGGTTTCCTGGACCCGGGGCTTTATGGCATACCGCGCATGCGGATTGTCTTGACCTTTGTTCACATAACACTCACCCTCTTGAATGGTGGCATTAAGGGCGAAATCTTTGACTTGAGGCGTTTCATATTCTGAAAGTGATGCTTCAACCACGTCACTCCAATGGAGAGTGGGGCAATATTCAGGCCCCTTACCGTCTTCTTGGCGACATATGGTTTTTTTGATACTGCATTCGGCACATCGGGGAATTTCTTTCGTCTTCTGATCCATTTTTCCTCCTTATACGCGATTTATTAGAGAGCACCGCTGCCTCTTTATTCGTACAAAATAGATTGGTTCGATTTTTTTGGTAAAGCAAGAAGAAATCATCAGTCTCAAAAAAATGCTTAAAGCCCGGTTTGAGATATCACTGGGGCCGGAAGCGTAATTTTTATCCAGGGTCGTTAATTTCAATTACCTGCTTCATTACCCATGCTTTCCGCAACAACTGCCCGGGCCAGCGCAGCCGGCATGCGTGGGCGTGGAACCGCAGCAGGCGGTATCCCCCGGGCCGGGAAACTTCGATGCGGCTAAGCCGGATATGGAGGAGTGAGCAGAAATCATTTTCTCCAATTTTTCGCTGCCACAGCCATTACATCGCGGTTTATCTCCCGATGCCACAACTAGGATCTCGCTAAGCGTTCCACAGTCCAGACACAAGTATTCAAAAATAGGCATGGTTATCCTCCTTGAAGTTTGTCTTCATGCTTGCATCGATATTCTGAAATCGCCTTTTGCAGGGTTTTAACAGACAAACGGATACAATGCTGTTTTTGGTCCGGAATCTCCTCCAGCATACGGAAGATATCCCGATCCTTAACATTGACGGCATCCTCAATGGTCTTTCCCTTGACGAGTTCCGCTGTTGCCATGGCAGCGGCAACCGCTCCGGGACAACCGAGTACCTGGACTTTGGCATCGCTGATCCTGCCGTTTTCAATTTTCAGGTAAATTCTCATGGTGTCCCCGCAGGGTCCGGTCATCTCCGTTTCCTGGTCGGCATCAGCCAAACAGCCGATATCGGGTTTATCCAAATAATAGGCAATCGCTTTATCCGAGTAACCCGAACCGGAAAGCAACTCCCGGATGCTCTCCGAATCGCTTACTGTTCTATTATCCAAGTGATCCATTTTTGCTCCACATAATATTATATTTCTCAGGTATTAATGCCTGGGTGACTTTTTCAATTCCCGCCGCTTGTGAGATTCTTGATTTGCCTCAACCGATGCAACAGCGATTCTGCATGTTCTTTACCGGGATGGGTAGGCAATTGAGCCATTATTCCAAGCCCTTCACTGGCTTCATGGAAACTTTCGGGCGATAGACGGCTCACTGATGCACAATTGATCATCGGATTTACCCTAAGTAGTCTGGCGGCTAACTCCAAGCCGGTTGAATCTCTAAGCCTCTCGTCTGTAATAATAAGATCTATGGCCTTAACTGAAGCTATGTCCAACGCCTTTTTTGCAGATTCTGCCCACAGCAAGCGGACATCATCGTATTTCACCAAAGCCAATGCCAAATCTGATAAAGAATCATTTCCTGGACTTACCACCATTAACAAAAGCATAAGGATCTCCTTGAGCCGTCTATCTCTTGGTCTTCATCCAGCAAAACATATGCTGAAGATTTCATAAAAAATCCTACTTCTACGAACCTACCATTGTCCCTCAGCATTCGGCTTATCGGATAAGGGAAGTTTCCCTTCTAAATAGGACTTTATCGCATCTCTCACGGTACCGCCGGCATCATTGGCCACCCCTATTTTTGCGGCATTTAAGGCCTTGAACGCATTGGGTCCGCAAAAGCCCGTAAGCAACACCTCGGCTTTTTTATCATTGATCATGCATGCCGCCTGAATACCGGCGCCTTTCAGGGCGTTTACGTTTTCCTTGTTATCCAGAACCTCAAAATCATAAGATTCTGAATCAACGATAAGAATAAACGCGGCCCTTCCGAAACGGGGATCAACCTGCGAATCCAGTTCAATGCCTGTGGATGTGATCGCTATTTTCATTCTTTGTCTCCCTCATATCCTACAAATTAAATAGGACGCGGATTTGCGCAGATGCACGCAGATAATACTTTTTTTGCATAATCTGAAAAATCTGCGTTCACGCGCGTCCATAAAAAATCTCCCGTACCGCGGAGTTAGGGTATTACTATTTGGTTCAACCTTCGAATGCGCTGCCGCCGCATACCTGATCGTCTGATATCATCGGTAATTTCCCGGCAATCAGGTCTTCCACTACAGGTTTTATTTCCTGCCGCTCAACATCGTAGTAAACATCAATCTCTGCTTGCTTGAACCCCATGAGCGGGCGCATGCCGATACCCCCGACAATCAGGGCATTCACCTTATGCTCAGCCAGGAGATTTACAGGGACCATGCATCCACCCTGAACGTGGCTTTGATTGGGAATCGTGGTGATCTGTTTAATTTCTCCTCCCTCCACATCCACCAAAGTAAAAACATCACAGTGGCCGAAATGGCCTGATCTTTGGCCTTCCATACCGCCCTCATTCATTGACGGGATAGCTATTCTTCCTTCTTTCATTTTAAAATCCTCCTGTTTTGATCTGGTTTTTAATGCTCAATTTGTTTTCGATTCTCGTTTCTTGATACTCGATGCTTGTTGCTCGATACTGGATACTCGATCCTTGATATCCAGCATCCAGTATCGAGTATCGATCGTTAAAATCCGTGTATATCTGCGTTAACCTGCGTCCTATTTTATCTAAACGATTATTGTATGATTAGATCCTAAGCGAATTTCCGATTTTCTCCCATATCTGCCTGACCGCCAGGCCGGCATTTGAATCTGAATTATATTCATAAATGGTCTGGCCCTGCACCATGGCTTTGGTAAAGATCGGATCGAAGGGAATGCGTCCGAGAAACGTCAAACCTTTGTTCTGACAAAACCTTTCAATCTCCATGCTCATTTCGGTGTTGATATCGAATTTGTTAATACAAACCATAGCCGGCACTCTGAAATGTTCCGCAAGCTGGACGACCCGTTCCATATCGTGTACCCCCGACACCGAGGGTTCAGTGACGATAAGCACGGCATCTGCGCCGCCGATGGAGGCAATGACCGGACAGCCGATCCCGGGAGGGCCGTCGGTCAGTATGAGATCAAGGTTTTTTGCTTCGGCAAGTTTTTTAGCCTCCTTTCGGACAAGGGTGACCAGTTTTCCGGAATTCTCTTCGGCAATGCCGAGCCGGGCATGGACCATGGGGCCGAACCGGGTGTCTGAAATAAACCACTCCCCACAGGTATCCACCGGAAAATCAATCGCCTCCTCCGGGCAAAAATATACACAAACCCCGCACCCTTCACATGCAATGGAATCGATTTCGAATGTTTCGCTGACGGCATCCCACCGGCACAGATCTCTGCACAAACCGCATTCCGTGCATTTATCCTTGTTGATCACCGCCGTATTGCCTGATTGAAAAGCCTGTCTTTCTTGAACTTCCGGTGCCATAATCAAATGAAGATCCGCGGCATCCACATCCGCATCGCAAAGCATCATGTTTTCCGCCAGTGAGGCAAAGGCGGCCATTACACTGGTTTTCCCGGTCCCCCCCTTGCCGCTGATTACGATCATCTCTTTCATGGAAACTGCTCCTCAATTACTGAACCATTTTTTTAATTTTTTGATGGAGACTAATAAATCTTTCTCTCCACTCGGGCATAACGGTTATTATTAACTCGCCCTTTGAGTAGGCCTCGGCAATGTTTCGGTCAAAAGGAATTTCCATCAATATCGGAATCTCCTCTTTTTGAGCATACGCTTGAACCTGGCTGTCTCCTATATCCGACCGGTTGATGACCAGTCCGTGTGGAATACCTAACAGTCGCACTGCGCCGACGGCCAATTTTAAATCATGCAGACCGAAAGGAGTCGGCTCGGTAACCAGCAGAACAAAATCAGAATTCCGCATGGATTCGATCACCGGACATGAGGTCCCCGGCGGGGCGTCAATGATGGTGAGTTTATGCGGATCGGTTAAGGCTCGGACTTTTTTTATCAGCGGCGGCGACATGGCTTCACCCACCCTTAAACGTCCATGGATGAATTCAATACCATTGAGATACCCCTTTTGGATGACCCCAAGTTCCCGGCCGACTTCGCTAATCGCGTTCTCAGGGCATACTTCCATGCATCCGCCGCAACTGTGACAGAGTTCATGAAACGGCAGCACGGTTTCACCGATTACGACGATGGCTCTGAATTGGCAGATTTCTCCGCATTTTCCGCACAGCGTACATTTGTCCTTATCCACCTCCGGAACCGGAGTATAGACGTTTTTTGTTTCAGTAAATTTCGGTTTGAGAAAGAGGTGGGAGTTGGGCTCCTCCACGTCACAGTCCAGAAGTTGTACATTGGAACCCATGGAAGCCGCCAAATTGGTGGCCACCGTGGTTTTACCGGTGCCCCCCTTTCCACTGGCAATACTGATAATCATGATGATACTCCTCTTCCGTCTCTGCTACCTCTTCCGCCCATGCCTTT
>DUZK01000125.1 GCA_013349495.1 Deltaproteobacteria bacterium | reverse complement strand
TGGGGTTGTATACCGAGGTGGTTGCCGGTCCGGTAGCAGTTGGCCACCGGCGTGGCGATCCAGTCGATGTTCAACCCGAGCAGATTCAGCAGTTCCCGGGCCATGATGGTGATTTCCGCCGTGTCGATACCATAGGGGCAGAACACGGAACACCGGCGGCATTCCGTGCATTGGAAGAAATAATACCACCACTCTTTCAGTACATCTAAGGTCAGGGGTCTTGCCCCGGCCAGTTTCCCGAGGATTTTACCGGCGGCGGTGAAATCGTTTCGATACACGGACCGTAAAAGCTCGGCCCGAAGAACCGGCATGTTTTTGGGATCGCCGCCGCCCAGAAAGAAATGACATTTATCTGCACAGGCCCCGCAACGGACGCAGATATCCATAAACACCTTGAAGGAGCGGAACTTTTCGAGACGTTCCTTGATACCCTGGTGCACGATTTCCCTCCAGTTTTCGGGAAGCTTCCAGTCATCCTCTAAGGGGTTCCAAGCCCGGGCATTGGGCAATCCGAGGTATTCCACACTTTTTGGATTGGACGCATAGCAGTACATCCCCTTCCGGATGTTTACAGGGGTATCCATCCACCCCGATGAAGGCGGGCGATGATCGATCTGGGAAATGAGTTCATCTGATTGCGGAAGATCTGACATTCCTTACTCCTTTTTTTCCACTGGCACTCCAGCTTCAATCATTTTTTCTCTAAATTTTTCTTCATATTCATCGTAGGTATGAACCTTTACCGGGTAGTTCCACGGATTGACATGTCTGATTTCACGGGTGTTCCCGCGCATGTTCCGGGTGGGGCTGAAGAATATGCCGCCCAGATGCATGAGCTTGCTGAATGGGAAATACGCCATGAGGATGCTCACAAAAAAAAGATGAACATAGAATATCCCGCCGATGCCGCCTGGAACCGATGGCTGAAAGGTGACCAGACCCATGGCCAGCTCCTTGGCGGCCGTAACATCGATTTTGGAAAAATATCTCATGAGGATTCCGGAAATCGCTATTCCCATGATGAGGAACAGCGGGAAGAAATCCGCTGCCAAAGAGATGTATTTTACCTGGGAAATAAGAATTCTCCTCAAAAACAGATAGAAAACAGCGGCCAGCAGGACGAATCCGGATATCAAAATTCCGGGCAGTCCCACCTGGAGAAAGCCGTCCAGCGTCTCGGTCAGTGTGACAAAGAAGGGAATCGGCTCGGTAAAAAAACGGAGGTGCCGGATCAGGACTGTCAGGAAGCTGTAATGGAATGCAATGGCTCCCAGCCACAGCCATTTCTCCATTTCATAAGAAAGCTTGCCGCCTTCTCGAATTTCTGCCTTGGTATTCCGGAACAGTGAACGGAAACAGAAAATCTCAAGAAGCATCCGAACGATCACAAAGAACGTGTTGGATGGGTTTTCGATCCTGCTGTGATCAAGCCAGGGCAAACTTTTGTGCTGGCCGCAGGTAGAGGGAATTCGGAAGGGCACCGGAGACCTTGCCCAATCCAGTATCCGGTAAACAAACCCAATAATAAACGTCAGAAAGGCAAGATACGGTATGATAACTCCGAAAAAAACCTCAAGGCCGGCCGCTTCAACGCCGACATAGGCGAGCAGGAATAGAACGATAACCGCCAGAAGAGAGTAAATATAATTTCCATTCATTTTGCGTGTTCCTCACTCTTTGATTCCGCTGATCCCGGCTGTTCCACCGGTGCTAACTGCGGATAGCATAAATCGAATCACATGAAAAGGTCTACTCAAAGATCCGTTTTTTTTATTCAAATATACGGCACTCACCGGTTTATTCCGGCGAATTATCTACAATCAGATTAGCCCGTTTGAACGCCCGGTACGTGCGGTTTCTGACCTCATTCGCCTTCAGTTCGTAGATCTGTTCTCTGCACATCATGTAAATATCAAATGCCATCATACCGATGGTATCGATTCTGGAGTCAAATGCCTGTAATTCCGGTTCGAAGTTTTCATCCTTGAATGCTTGATGGGCAATCTTTCGGACAACCGATTTTAAGAGAAATATAAATGATACGGCTTCTGAAGGTTTAAAATCCTGGACCGCTCTTATTCTGATAATCGGATCCATTAAAGAGCGCAGGGTCTCAGGGTCAGAATCCGTCCGTTGAAACAATTCTTTAAGGATGGCTTCAAGACCCCTTCTGATGGTGCTGCCCACGGGATTGGCAAAATGATCTTTTTTTTGCTTGTAGTAAGCGGCGGTATCTTTCGGATAGGTTTCTATTACGAGGCTGAACCACTTTTTAAGGATCTCCCCCCTTTTTTGAGCCAAAAGATTTTCAAGCCCCATACTCAGACCGTTCCCGAACTCCCTTTTCTAATGTCAGGCGTATGTGCATATGCCGTATTGGCCTGACCATCGTTTCAGGGTGAATGTGAATATTAAAGGAAGAGATACTAATTAGACGGATTTTTTTTGTCAAGGGAATTTACTTTGGATGAAATCGGGATCACTGGGTGATGGATATCGGTTATGATTTTTTTCCAATAAAAAAGGCTAATCAGTGGTTCAAGCTGATTAGCCCAAAAAAAAGGAGGAGAACAGATAAAGATTTTTTTCGGTTCGACTATTCTTATAGCAAAACGCTTGCCAACTTTTCTAAAAAACAACATTAAAATAATATATTTAGTTATTTCAAAAAGTTATAAGTTCATAAATCATTTTCTGCTCCCCAAGCGCCAGATATTTGGCATTGATTTTTTTTGGTTTCCGTTCACGATTTTAAACCCGAAAATGGTCGAAACAAGATAACTTCTTGATATTGCAATTATTTATTTATTTTTGCGAAAAGTTCAAAATTTTAAACCCGTGAGGCCCCTGAAGACCGTATCGAATATAAATATTTGAATATAAATAATAAAAATGAATTTATCGTTTTGAACGATCTTTAAAACCGGCGGATTTATCGGATCGCATTCTGTTTCTGAACGTCTCCTTTTCACAGACACGCCAGAATGCCTGAGACTGAATCCCCCAATGATTTACGAGGCTTATGCCACGGGCAATTTGTCCTGGAAAACGGATGGGTGTATCGTCCGAAAAGAACTGAAGAGTACCATGCAGGAACTGTGTCAACTTTAAGGCTGAAACCTTGAACCGGAATATGAAAAACGCCCGGGAAAAGATCCCGGGCGTTTCGGGCGGTCGTCTGAGCGGACGTTACCGGAGTTCCGTAACCGCTTCCATGTCTTCGCCGTACACCTTTTTGAGAATGACCGCACTTTCGATAATCATCCAGATTTCCAGAATAAAAACCGCCAATCCGATGCAGAATAACAGCCAATTGGCGCTGTTGTAATAATTACCCAAGTTGATCAGCATTGCCCAGCCGGTCATAAAGAGCATGAAAATCATGGGCAGCATGGTGTAGATCAGAGGCGTCTTCTTGTGAGCGAGATATATGGTTACCACGAGCAGGGCGAGACCGGCCAGCAATTGGTTTATGGATCCAAAGAGCGGCCATAACGTCAGGGCGCCTTTACCGCTTCCGTTATAGAAGGCCAGGATGAAGGCGGAGATCACGGCAATGAGCGTTGCCGGATGCTTTTTTGCCAGTAACGGTTGACCCAAACTTGTGGCGAGCTCCCCGACGATATAGCGCTGGAGTCGTGTCGCTGTGTCGAGCGTGGTTGCCGCAAATGATGCGACAAAAACCCCCATAATGGTTATGGCGATTTTAGTCGGGATGCCGATACTTTCCAGCATGTTCGCTGAGCCGACGATAAACGCGCTGAGCCTGTTTCCAAGGCCCGTACCGCCGATCCAGCTTCCATAATGGTGGTTGAAGGCAGCCACACCGGTGAGCGTTTCACCGCCTTTTGCAAAGCCGATGGCGATGCCTGCGCCACATGCGACGATCACAAAGGTAGCCAGCATGCCTTCCAACAGCATGCCGCCGTAGCCGATGCTCAAAGAACTGGTCTCTGCATCGCACTGCTTGGATGAGGTTCCGGATGAAACCAGGGAGTGGAATCCGGATATGGCGCCACAGGCAATCACGACGAACAACATCGGCCATATGGGCGGAGCGCCTTTCGGCGAGAAATTTGCAGCCGGCGCAACCATGGTGGGATGGGCCACCAATACCCCAAGGGCAAGAAGTCCCAAGGCGATGAGAAGTTGATGTGAGTTAATGTAATCGCGAGGTTGCAGTAAGGCTTGGACCGGAAGGGTGGAGGCGATGTATGCATAGATCAGCAGGACAATGACCCACATGGCGATGGGATCAAAGGGGCCGACGGACGGCATTTTGATCGGAACATAAGCGCCGATGACGACCGTCAAGTACATCACAGCGACGGCGATGAGGCTCAATTTTAAGTGATTCCCTCCCTTTTTATAGACCATGTGACCCAGCCAAACGGCGATAGGGATTTCCAACCATACCGGTAAGACGGATTGAGGGTAAATAGAGAACACAGCCCCTATGACCACGCCGAATATGGCGACAACAACCCAGAGCTCGAAGAAAATAATCAGCAGAAATAGGGTTCGGACCCTTTTATTGATAATATCCGAGGCCAGATCCCCGATGGATCGACCCTGATTGCGCAATGATACCACCATGGCGCCAAAGTCGTGTACCGCACCCATGAAAATGGATCCGACCAGAATCCAGATCATGGCTGGCACCCATCCCCAGATGATTGCTACGGCGGGTCCGATGATCGGGCCGGTTCCGGCGATGGATGTAAAATGGTGCCCGAAGAGAATGGATTTTTTCGTAGGAACGAAGTCTACGTTGTCCTGCAATTCCGTGCTGGGACAAACGGCTTCCGCGCTGAGCTTGAAGATCTTACTGCCTAAATACTTACCGTAGGTGTTATAGGCGATGATATACAACAGGCCTGCACCCACAATGATGATGAGTGAGTTCATGAGAGCCCTCCCTTATTAAAGTGAAGGATATTAAGGATGATATGCCGAATTCGTTGTTGTGTTCTTTCCGGTTCATCACCTCCTTTGCCCATAACATTGTATGATACTCGTGTACTGAAACACCCGGGTGAAATCACCCAAGATTTTCACTTTAGAGGTGTAATCGATTGAGAAAGAGCCTTATTTCCTGTGAACTCGATAACGAAGGACTAAATTATACCGTTTACCTGTATAATGAATTGAGATTAGTGTGTCAAGAAAAAAAGAACCACAAGATATTGTGGCTCTTTTTACGGCTGACCTTATATCTTTACATAGATTAAGCGGTTCAGCGTTCAAGGTTTACCCGCCTTTGGCGGCGCCGTAGGCGACCAGGGTTCAGGGTTGAGATACTATACAGGTTATGTTGATATGCATACCCCCGGTGATTATGTTGGCTTTATCCGTCGTTTTTCCATTTACTAGAAGGCATTCGACACCATTCGATGTATGACGCCTGATTTTTGGGGTGCGAAACATGAGTGCTACATTATAAACAGTACGTTGATGAGGGTTTCATCCATGGATATTCTAAAAGCCGAGCAGTTAACCAAAACCTACTTTATTGAAGACAGGGAAGTTCCGGTTTTGGACCACGTGTCCTTATCGGTTGCGGACGGAGAATTCATAATCATCGAAGGCAAGAGCGGAAGCGGAAAGACCACCTTGCTCAGTCTTCTTTCCGGTCTGGACAAACCGACCAGCGGCAGGGTCTTCATCGAAGGGAAAGAGATCACCCACATGAGTGAAGATGATCTGGCGCCTTTTCGCAACCGGACATTCGGATTTGTGTTCCAGTCATTTCATCTCGTACCTTCGCTCAGCGCACTGGAGAATATCATGTTTCCGGCGGAGCTGAATAAGGACCCGGATGCGCAGGACAAAGCGGAGCAGCTTTTAAAGCAGATGGATCTGAGCCATCGAAGATATAACCTTCCCAGCCAGCTATCCGGTGGTGAGAAACAGCGGGTAGCCATTTGCCGGGCGTTCATTAACATGCCTAAAATCATTTTTGCTGACGAGCCCACGGGAAATCTTGACTCTCGAAGCGGCGAAGCCATCATGCAATTGCTGACCGACATTCACAGCGAGCGGCAAGCAACCATCCTGCTGGTTACTCACAGGACGGATATGATGGATGTGGCTGACAGAACCATTTATCTTGAAGACGGCCGGATTATGGGAGAGAAAAAAAATGATCCATAAATCTTTTATCCGGCACCAGATCATCCGTTCCAGGAATCAGGCGCTTCTGTTTGTTATGTGTGTGGTGCTGTCCATAATTTTCATGGTCGCTCTGGGTGGATTTTCAGAAAGTATCACATACTCCCTGCTGAAAGACGCAAAATCGTTGCATGCTGCAGACATTATTATCCGTTCCAGGAGTCCCTTTTCCGCTTCCTTGAAGGAAGCCGTGGTGCAATTGGAACAGAAAGATTTTGTCGAATCCGAGAGCGCATACGAATTTTATTCCATGGTCAGAGATCCGGTTGAAAACCGAACGCTGCTGTCCGGGATAAAAGTCGTAGGGCCGAAATACCCGTTTTATGGTCGGGTGGAGTTGCATTCAGGAAAAGAGCTTCGAGAGACATTGGAAAAAGGGTCGGTAATTGTAGAAAAAAACTTGCTGGACCGGCTCGATCTTCAAATCGGCTCCCCGTTGCAGGTCGGACAGGCGACACTTCAGATTAAAGATCTGGTTCAAAAAGAACCGGATCGTCCCATTCGTTTTTTTTCCCTTGGACCACGGGTTTTTGTTTCCTCAAAAGATCTTTCGGAACTGGACTTGATCGATAAGGGAAGCCGCATCGGATATTCCATTCTTCTAAAAGTACTCGATTCAAAGCATCTCAACCGTATCGCAGACGGATTGAAAGCGGTTGCCGCAGACCATGAACGAGTCGAAACATTCCGGTCTGCGGAGTCGAGAATCAAACGATTCTTTGATAACTTTCTTTTCTATATCGGGCTTGCCGGGCTTTTCACCCTTTTATTGGCCGGAATCGGCATTCAGAGTTCGCTCACTTCATTGTTGAAGGAAAATGAAGAGACTATCGCAATCATGAAAACCGTGGGTGCAGGCGGCCGATTTGTTATCACCCAATACAGTCTGATGGTATTGTTTCTCGGAATGGCGGGAACGGCAGTTGGTATTGCTTCCGGGTTCTTTACTCAATATGCTCTTGTTTTTCTTTTGCGCTCCTTTCTTCCCTATGGGTTCGAATTTATTTTTTCATGGAAAGCTATTTTCCAGGGATTTATCCTTGGAATTGTCGTTGTGATGCTATTTACTTTCATGCCGCTTCTGCGAATCAAAGACATTAAGCCGTATGCAATTTTCAGGAAAGAAAGGCCGGCACAACCGCGACTCCTTTGGCAGGCTTTGATCAGCATCGGAATTTTATCTCTTTTTGCGGCAACGGTCGTCTGGCAGCTTCGGGATGCATCATCCGGCTTGCGATTTGCGGCCGGAGCTATCGGATTCATCCTGTTGATCGCGGGCATGATCCACCTGGTTTTAAAAGCCGTAAAAAACCTTCGGGTGTCCGCACTGGCACCGAGGCAGTCGTTAAAAGGATTGTTTCGCCCGGGTAATGCCACAAAACTGATCCTCGTCACGTTGACCGCTTCCTTGACGGTTATCTTTTCCATCTATTTTATTGAACGAAATTTGGATGAATCTTTTGTGCGTTCCTATCCGCAGGATTCGCCGAACGTCTATTTCATAGACATTCAACCGAATCAGAAAGCCGATTTTTCCGACGTTCTCGGAAATGACACCGTATATTATCCCATCGTCAGAGCCCGCATCGTATCCTTAAACGGCAACCCCATTGATCGGAAAAAACAGCGAATGCGCAGGAGAGACAACCTTGCAAGGATGTTCAACCTCACATACCGGAATTATCTATTACCGGATGAAAGCATATCGAAAGGAAAAGACCTCTTCGACCGCAACCGGCAGGGTGTGCCGGTATCGATACTGGATACGGTACAGGAGATGGCTGATATCGCCATCGGAGATACCATCACATTTCGGATTCAGGGCATTCCCCTGGAAGCCAGGGTGTCCAGTATTCGGACCCGGACCAAAGGATCCATCCAGCCGTATTTCTATTTTGTCTTTCCTGAAAACATCCTGGAAAAAGCACCCCAAACCATCTTTGCCGCACTTCGCGTTGAAACAGAAAGCATTGCCGGTCTGCAAAACAGAATTGTGTCACGATTTCCCAATGTCAGTGTGATCGATATGACCCAGGTGATATCCACCTTTGCCGGCGTGATGAGGAAGCTGTCCGGGACCATCCGCCTCTTTACCTTTCTAAGTATTTCCGCCGGATTTTTTATATTGATCAGCTCCATATTTGCCACACGACTGGCAAGGATCCGTGAAGCCGTCTATTTTAAAATCCTCGGTGCCAAGAAGCGTTTCGTTCTCAGTGTATTTGCATATGAGAACTTTTTTATCGGCCTGGTTAGTGCGGTTCTGGCGTCCGGCTTCTCCCAGGCTGCAAGCTATTTAATCAGCACCTATTTTTTTCATATACCCTACCGATCGTTTTTGGGGGCCTGCTTACTGATGATTACCGGGGCTGCAATGGTGGTTTGTGCGGTGGGAACAGTCGCTTCGGTGTCCATTTTGAATAAGAAGCCGGCTATTTTTCTACGTGAACAATCTGAAGGATAAAAGAGATGAGATTTTTCCGGATGCTTTTGGCCGGAATGGCTTTGTGCATTTGGCTGTTGCCGGGATGCGATCGGAAAGAACCGATCGTTCCGGAATCCGAAAAGCCGGTTTTTGCCGGCACCATTCTCGCTATTGGGGATAGCTTAACCGAAGGGTACGGACTTGAGGAAGCCGATGCCTATCCGGCGCTGCTTCAACAGCGATTGTTGGCAGAAGGGTATCGTTATAAGGTCATCAACGCCGGTATCGGCGGGGAGACCACAAGCGGGCTGCGATCGAGAATCGATTGGGCAATAACCCTTTCTCCGGATATCGTCATTATCGAAACCGGTGCCAATGATGCACTGCGCGCGATCGACACGGCCCTTATCAAGGGCAATATGGAAGCCGTCATACTGATCTTAAAGGAACGGAATATCCCCGTGGTTCTGGCCGGTATGCGGATTTATAAAAACCTCGGCGCGGACTATGCAAGCGCTTTTGAAAATATCTACCCGGATCTTGCCGGAGTCCACGGTCTTATTTTCATGCCCTTTTTTCTGAAAGACGTTGCGGGAAATCCCGGATTAAACCAGCAGGACGGTATGCACCCCACGGCAGAAGGGTATCGCATCATTTCAAATAACATCTACCCCTATGTGGTGGAGGCCATCAACCGGTTAAAAAAGAAATAGAAAAGGCAAGGTTTTTTGAATCCAAAAACCCTGCCTTTATCGTTAAGCGCAAAAGTGTATAATAGATCGGTATCGACTTTTTATTCGCTCTTTACTCACCCCCGCCATATTTGAATGACAGTTTGACTCTCGATCGATAGGCGGTGACTTTTCCGTTTTCGACTTTCATATCCAATTCGGATATTTCGGCGACTCTCAGGTCCCTGAGAGACTTGCTTGCCTTTTCCACCGCATTTTTTGCTGCATCCTCCCAGGATGTTTCACTGGTTCCCACCAATTCGATAATTTTGTATACGCTTTCAGCCATTTTTCGCTCCTTTTTCTATGCGTTAAGATTCAGCGACCCTTCGGAAGCGCAACGTGGCGTCCGAAGATAAAACACTTTGGGGGCTGCGACCGGCGGCTTCAATTGACGCGTTCTCATACCCACCCCAAAGACAGGTACGGGTTGAAAGGATGGACCACGAAAAAGAGACGTCTGATACATGATTTGAGAATATAGACTCAGCAGCGCAACGATGAATCGAAGACAGGAGATAAGTGCTTGAATTTCAGCGGAATTCAGTATCAGATGTCTCATATGTTAACATTATACCTTCTAAAGTCAAGACATAAATAGGCTCATCAATGTTCGGTATCGGTATTCTATTTTACTTTTTTAAAAAGAACTTTACTTCTTTCATCTCGTATAGTATTTTACTTCTTTAATATCGTATTGCAATCGATCACGGTGCCGGGGTGAGAATTATAGTGGCCTATATTAAATTCACACCTGAAATATCCCTTTCGTTGAGAGGTTAAGGTAACTGTGGAAGGTGGTCCCCGACTCCCCAAAGCCATCAACAAGCCTGAATTAAAAGAAGCTCCAGCTATATTAGAAGAAAAAATTGAATCAGAAAAAAGACGAGAGATTAAACAAGACCACCTGATCAACATTCTGAATTACATTAACTTCCAAAGCTGCTCAATTTTAGTTCTCTTTAAACATCCGGTTTATGGTCGGTCCCTCTCTATACCAGCGAAACCGTTACCCTGTTACGAAGATACCCTGGATTGTCTGTGGACAGACGCCAAAGGACTTCAAGGGAAACTTAAAAACTACAAGTTTGATGGCCTCCGTATCCCGGACGGTCAGAAACTCATCTCTGTTCAGCCGGAAGTATTGGGTTTTTCCGAAAAGGGAATCCGATTTCGATTGCCGGAAATCTGCTGGGAACTGAGAAATAGAAGAATTCAAAGATATGAGTGCCATGGCGTTAAGGCGCGGTTGATTCAAAATAGTGTTGTGCTTTCAGGCCGTCTGGTGGATTTTAATGCCGATACCTTTCGTATAGAAGTTACGGCAATTCCACCCCAAACCTTCGAGTGGATCTATCCGGAGTCAAAGGCCAATCTCATATTCTCCGATGACCATCAAACCCTTTATTCAGGTGAATCTCGAATACTCCGCCAAACGTTCGGCCAAAAGACAAGAACCTTTGTATTGAAACCAACGGGAAAAACCATTCGCCGGTTTAAGCCCAAACAGTTCAGAAGCCACCGTCAGGTATTCGATCCGCTTCCCGATATCAATTTTAAACACCCTTTAACCGGAAGATTTGTTTCGCTAAAAGTTCAGAGCTTATCCGGGTCCGGATTTTCCGTAGAAGAAGATAAAGATCATGCAGTTCTTCTACCCGGATTGATACTTCCGGAAATAGAACTATCCTTTGCAAACAGTTTTAAAATCAAGTGTTTTGTTCAGGTTCTCTATCAGCAATCCATGGATGGGGATGAGAATACGGGCAAGGTCAGGTGCGGTCTTGCGCTTCTCGATATGGACATGGAAGATCATTCACGGTTTCTGGCTCTGCTCAATCAGGCTAAAGATAAACATACTTATATCGGTAATATCGTCGATCCGGATGCTTTATGGCGTTTCTTTTTTGAAACCGGCTTTATCTATCCGAAGAAGTACGCGTTCGTTCATGCCAATAAAGAGAAAATCAAGGCCACCTATGAAAAACTCTATACCAAGAGCCCGCGAATTGCACGGCATTTTGTGAATCAGAAAAACGGTCGAATACTCGGCCATCTATCTATGGTTCGCTATCATGGAAACTCATGGATGATTCATCACCATGCGGCGAACAAAACCGAATCCAATCGAGCCGGCATTATTGTTTTGAGTCAAATCCACCATTACCTGAACGATACGTACAAATTGTATTCCGCTCATCTTGACCTGGTTTTCTGTTACTTCAGACCGGAAAACAAATTCCCAAGCCGCGTGTTCGGCGGCGCCACCCGGAACATGAACACTCCGAAGGGGTGTTCGGTGGACACCTTTGCCTATTTGCATTGCGAGAAAGGGTTTTACAATGAATTGGATTTGCCGCCTCCTTGGGAGTTGAGGAATCCGAAACCGGAGGATCTAACCGAGCTTGAAACCTTCTATGAACATGTTTCCGGAGGTTTGATGCTCAATGCTTTGGGGTTGGGGCCGGATACGGCAGGTGATGATGCGGTTGAAAAAGAATATCGACAATCGGGCTTTAAAAAAGAAC
>DUZK01000124.1 GCA_013349495.1 Deltaproteobacteria bacterium | reverse complement strand
ATTCTCCGGGCATGGATTTCTTATGCCGCTTCTTCGTAAGGCAGAACATGGAGGTTTTTTCCCTGAAAGGTGATGGTCACTTCCTCTCCGGGTTTAAAAACCACATGTTCCTGCGGATTGGCAACTTCTACAATCAGGGTATGTTTTTCCACCCCCACGATGTATACCATTTGTGAACCGAGGTAGACCGCTTCTGTAATCTTTCCCACAAGCGTGTCCGGTTTCTTCGGCTCCAGGGTGACGGATTCCGGTCGAATCACGATGAGAACTTTCTCCCCTTTTGTAAACATCCCCGGTTTCATGGATGCTTGAAATTTTACCCCCAAGATGTCGATTACGATCTGATTGTCAGACGATATGGTTTCAATAAAGCCGACTAAAAAGTTTGCTTTGCCGATGAAGTCAGCCACAAAACGATTGACCGGATAAGCGTACACCTCCTGGGGGGTACCGATCTGCATAATGATTCCCTGATGCATGATGACCACCCGGTCAGAGAGGCTCATGGCCTCTTCCTGGTCGTGGGTGACATAGACCGTGGTGATACCCAGCCGCTGCTGAAGGTTTCGGATTTCAAGCCGGGTGGAAACCCGCAGTTTCGCGTCGAGATTGGATAGCGGTTCATCAAGCAGGAGCACTTTGGGTTCCATCACCAAAGAGCGGGCCAGACTGACACGCTGCTGCTGCCCGCCGGATAGCTGATGGGGTGTGCGGTCACCGAGTCCTTCCAAACCGACGAGGCGCATGGCCCCTTCGGCCCTCTCCCTGATGTTTTTCGACGATTCCCGATGTATCTTTAATCCATATGCGATATTTTGAAATACGGTCAGATGGGGAAAGAGTGCGTAGTTTTGAAATACCATTGTCGTGGGCCTTTTGTTGGGCGGCGTCGTGCTTACTTCCTCACCATCGATAAGGATCTCCCCGGAGGATGGCATCTCAAAACCGGCGATCATTCTCAGTGTTGTCGTTTTACCGCATCCGGAAGGGCCCAATAGGGTAACAAGCTCCCCTTCCTTTACTTCAAGATCGACATTATTCACGGCTCTGACAGCATCTTTGCCGCTCCCGAACATCTTTACAAGGCTCTTGAGCACCAAATATTCCTTGCGCATACGCTGTCCTTTCAGTTGTCTATTCAACGATACTCGTTGTTCTTGCACCCTTTCCTATCCGGTTGACGAACATCTGAATGATACCGAGGGCGATAAGAACAATGATTATGAGAAGCAGGCTCATGGCGGCTGCCTGGGCATATTGGCTGTTGTCCACAAAACCCAGAATGGCCACGGTAATCAGATTCCATCTGCCGGACACCACAAAAATGATGGCACTGATAGCCGTCATCGATTTAACAAAGCTGAACGCCAGGCCCGAGAAAAAAGCGGGTGCGATCATCGGCAGCGTGATCTTTCTGAACGTTCTGCCGCTGGTGGCACCCAGATCCGTAGAGGCTTCCTCAATGGACGGATCGATTTGATGCAGCGCTGCAATGCCGGCGCGAATGCCGACCGGCATATTTCTGAATATAAGCAACAGTACGATAATCCACGCAGTTCCGGTTAATATGAATGGAAACAAAGCAGATCGCTGGTTGAATGCCAAAATGTAGCCGATTCCCACCACGGTTCCCGGAACCGCAAATGTCAGCATGGACACAAATTCCATCACGCCTCGGCCAGCAAACTTCTTTCTGATAATAAGAAAAGCGATGAATACACCCAGAATGCCGGTTATGGGTGTCGCCAGGGTGGAAAGGGCCAAGGAGTCGAAAATATAATCCTTTCCCACCTCGTACATCTCAATGTAATTTCTGAGTGTTAAGGTTGAATCCACGCCCCAGAGCTTCTGAAAAGAGCCATAGATGACCATTCCGTAAAAGAGGAAAACAACCCCGGCAAACAGAATACAAGAGGCATAGACCGGCAATTTGATATACCATTCAAGCTGTTTGATGGTGGCACTGGTGGGTTTTCCGGTAACCGTGACATACGATTTTCTCGAAACCCAATACTTTTGCAGGAAAAAAGCGGTTAAGGTGGGAAAAAGGAGAAGAATCGCCAGGGTGGATCCTCTGGAAAGGTCATACATCCCGGTGATCTGCAGAAAGGCCTGTACGGAAAGAACCCTGAAGTTTCCAGAAATGACCATGGGATTCCCAAAGTCGGCCATGGACTCGATAAACACCAGAAGCCAGGCGCTGGCAATGCCCGGGATGGCAAGGGGCAGTGTTACGGTGGAAAAAACCCTTGCCCGGGAGGCTCCCAGATCCATGGCCGCCTCTTCCAGGGCGGGATCGATGGCCTGAAGAACCCCGTGAAGAACCAGGAATGCAATGGGACCATAGGCGATGGTTTCCACCAGGACTAATCCGCCCAAACCGTATATGGAGTATTCACCGATAATTTTTTCCACAAACGGGGTAAGGCCGCCGGATCTTCCAAACAGCAGAATGGCTGCCAGGGCAACGACAAATGGCGGAGAAATAATCGGAAATGTGGCGGTAATCCGGAAGAAACGCTTGAAGGGTATCGGGGTTCTTGTAATGGCGTAGGCAAAAACAAACCCCAGCAGCGTTCCGGTAGAGGCGGTCAGCACGCCCAGAAGCATGCTGTTTATAAAGGGTTGATAGTAGTACCGTTTTGAGAAGACTGCCTGATAATTTGAGAGGTCAAATTGTCTATCAATGGTCAAACTGGTCTTAAAGACCAGAAATATGGGGGAAATCACAAAAACGAATAAAAAGTAGAAGATGGCGATGATAGACAGAAGAAGCAGCGGTTCCTTCCATAATAACCGCAAATTACCGATCAGCTCATGCCGTTTGCCAGTCATTTGGACCTTCTAATCATGAGGAATAAAAATCCCTGCCCTGATACGGACCAGAAGCAGGGATTATTTCATTAAATCAATTACTTATTATTTTCCGATCCGATCCCTCCATGCTTTAATCAATTCGCCTTTGTTCTTGCCGGCCCAAAGATGGTCATACTTGATCAGTTTTACCTGATCGAGGGTAACCGATCCTTCGGCAACTTTTGCCTTGGGATTAACCGGTAAACGGTTATATTTCTGAAATAGATTCTGGGCTCTTTCGGTAAAACACCAGTCGATAAACTTCTTTCCGAGTTCCGGCTCCGGCCCTCCCTTGATCAGGGACAATCCGCCTATTTCATAACCGGTTCCTTCTTTGGGAAACGTCATCACCACCGGGTACCCCTTGTTGACACCCTTTGCCAGAATGTCATGAGAGAATGAAATTCCCACAGCAACCTCACCCAGCCCCACCATGGGAATACAACCGGTTCCAGATTTTGTGTACTGGTGGATGCTCTGTTTGTCAAATTTTTCCCACCAATCGAGAGCCTTATCCAGATCAAGCATTTGAATCCGCGTTGCATAAGTGGTGTATGCCGTGCCCGAAGTATAAGGGTAGGCCATTGCCACATTCTTGGAAAATGCGGGATTCAGCAAATCATCCCAGGAAGTCGGGGCGTTCACTCCTTTTTCCTTCAGGAATTTGGTATTGGTAACAAATCCGATGGCACCGGAATAAAACCCCGTCCATGTCCAGTCCTTTGCATGAAGTTGATCGGTCAGTTCAAAATCCGTTTTAGGCTTGTAAGGGGCAAGCAATCCTTTTATGGACGCATTAATATGCGATGTATTGGACCCTGCATGCCACACGCTTGCCTGTGGGTTTGCGGCTTCTGCCTGAACCCTTGCCAAAACTTCGCCGGAAGACATTCTGACAAATTCCACATCGATTCCTGTTTCTTTTTCAAAGGCTTCAATGTAGAGTTTGGCTTCTTCCGTATCAAAGGCCTCGTAGATGTGGAGCACTTTTCCCGCTGCCTGACCCGCTGTAAAAGTGCCAAGTACGAAAACCGCAACAATCATTACGAAAAACATCGCTCTTTTCATATGCGCCTCCTTTTATGAGTTGGGTTGGATCTTTTCATGGAATGGCTTGATTTATTTATATATTAACGAGTTGCAATGTCAAGAATTTTAAGCATATTCAACAATTTGTACGTCTAATGAACTACCCCGCAGCAAGCTACGGGGTATCAATCGGAAGTTATCTTAACGTTTCAAGAGGCGGGGAATCAAACCCTTGTCCGCCTCTGGCGGATTGAAACAGCAGCATGAGACTCACGAAGACAATTTGTCCAAAAGCGTCTTCACATAACTCAAAGAATTCCTCAGCGCACGATCCGCATCCGGTTTAGGCAGGCATTCAAATGACAAATATCCGTCGTATCCGATATCCATCAATGCCCTCAGCACATCTGAAACTGCCAGGTGCCCCTGTCCGGGTCCGCACCGGTTGCTGTCGACCAGATGGACATAGCCTAAAGAGATGCCGGCGCTTCGGATACTGGCACCGATATTCGCTTCCTCTATGTTCATATGGAACGTATCGGCAAGGTATTTAAGATTGCCGGCCCCTATCTGTTCCATTACCGTCAAAGTATCTTCCAAGGTGTTCAGCCAGTCGCACTCATAACGGTTCAAAGGCTCCAACAAAATAGTGACATCCATCTCCGCGGCAGCAGTGCAACACTCTTTTAGACATGAAAAATGATGTTCGCGCCGTCGGTTTGCTTCTTCCGCATCGAATCCGATTTTACCGTTCAGAGAACCGATGGTTACAGCCGAACCCAGACGGGCTGCAAGCTTGATATGCTCCTTTACCCGATCGACAGCCCGGCGCCGCACGCCTTCATTCGGATCTGAAAACGTCAGCCCGTCCATCCCGGCCGCCATACCGGTACCCAACGTGGTCACCGGCAGAGAATACCGGCGAGACAAATCATCCATCTCGTCCCAGTCGACATCATGGGGATCGCGCAAATGCACCTCAATGCCGTCGTATTCATATTGCGAAACCAGGGAAAACAACTCCGATATCGGGCCGCGGAGCAAGATGGGGGCGAAACGGGCCTCACTGGGGGTGACCGTTGCTGCAAATCTCATCGCAACCTCCTTGATGGCTTCGTAAAAAGACCAATTTCATCGTTGCACTTCACCTCGCTGTCACTGCGACGTACTATCAGTACGCCTCGTGACACGAGATTCGCGCTCCTTGAACTTGGCGCTTTTTACTTTACCATCGGTTTTGAAACTTCGTACGGGTCCTTTTGGGAACCAAATTGAACAAATTCCTCAAATATTCAATCGCGGTTATAGTATGGCTGTAATCTTGCACTCTTTTCTGTCGGTTTGAAGCGATATGATGTTCTTCGGCACTTCGTCCAGGGCAATTTTCTTGGTCACGATTTCTGACATGTCCATCCCGGAGGCCATGGCCGAAATCACGCGAGGGAATGTGCCGTGACCCGAGTGCCCCTGAGATCCGACTATCTGTGCTCGCCGGACCTGGAAAACTTCACCGGTCACCGGTATTTTCGCATCTGCCCGGGCCACGATGACCACGGTCGTGTTCAATGCACGACCGTTCCAGATCACCTTTTCAATATCACCCCATACGATGCCCGGAAGGCCGCTGGCTTCCAGGATGAGGTCGACACCGACACCTTTGGTTATTTCCAATACCTGTTCAGCCGTACCGCCTTCACCGGGATCAACGATATGGGTGGCCCCCAATTTTCGTGCAATTTCAGCTCGATCTTTAGACGGCTCAGATATGATGACATTGCTTGCACCGGCCCGCCTCAAAACGGCGCATGCCCCGGCACCTATGGGACCGCCGCCCAGTATCCATACCGAATCACCGGGCCGGATACCGCCGCCCCGTTCGATCACCGCATTGTAGGCAACAGACGAGGGCTCCACCAGGCTGCCCAGCAAAAAAGCTTTCTCTTCTCCATAACGATCCACGAGTTCCTTCAGACTCCAGCAGTACTTTGAGTCCAACGCAATATATTGCGCAAATGCGCCGTCAATAGAAAAACCGATTTCCTGCAGTCGTTCGCAGTGATTGGGGAATCCGTCCGCACAGGGCCGACATGCACCGCACCATGCCATTTCCTCGGCGCATACAGGTTCCCCGGCTTCAAAAGGTTTCCCTGTTCTACGGTTGAAAGCATCTGCTGCAGCCTCGACCACCACTCCGGACAGTTCATGCCCCAATGTGCACGGAAATGCCGTAAGCCCCGGATAGTAAATGTAGCCGTTTGAATCTTCCTGAGCCATATGAACATCGCTGCCGCATATGCCGCAGGCCTTGACCTGAACAATCACCTGCCCCGGACCGGGTACCGGAACGGATTTATCTATAATTTCAATGCGCGGATTACGCCAGACCTTACTTCCAAGATAGCTTAACTTACCATCGATATCTTTCGGGCCGAGTGTAAAATCCGGTTTCGGTTCCCAGTCCGCAAAAAGCGTAACTGTACTCATTTGGTCCATTTTAAATTTCCTTTGCTGAAAAACGTTAGGGTATCGGTTACATTCACGACCTTTTCATCTACCGTTATTTTAAAGCCGATGTCGTGTCAAGACATTAGTATCATTCGCCAAATTAAAAGATACATCCTTGACTTATCCCCCTCTTCATTTTACTGTTTTCTTTTACCTGCTTATCTACAAAAGCCAAGTTGTTGTGTGGAATAGGCGCTTAAGGTGAGCCGATTCGCAGCAGTATGACTGTTTGAGTGCATTAGGGGGCGTTGCATCGAACAGCATGAATGTGCTGCTATAAGTCGTAACTGTTTGTTATTTAACGTAATGTTTTGGTTCAGTCGGTGGTCTGTTCGGTGTTACGCCCCCTTATGCGCGAGTTTCATACGTCTGCGAAGCGGGTTGCCTTCAGCGCCGGATCGCCTTAACTTGGGCTTTCTGGATATCCAGATTTTCTTAATATTCGATTGAAGAGGTTCAAACGATGAGAAAATCAAATTTCTGCTTGAATAGAATTATCTTGCCTGACTTAAACCTTGAAGAATTCCTGAAATTGACTTCTGAGTTGGGACTAAATAAGGTAGAACTTCGGAACGACCTTCCGGATGCGGGCATCATCGATATGTATTCGCCCGAGCAGGTTAAGGAATTAACGACCCAATACGGTATCAGGATTCTCAGCATCAATGCATTGCAGAGATTTAACTTGGGCAAGGCTTTGCCCGATGCTTTAAAAGAATTAAGAGAACTGATCGATGTTTCGGTTTCTATCGACTGTGAGGCGATCGTACTGGTCCCCAACAACGATGTAAATGACAAACGGTCGGAAGATGTTATTTTTGATGAAACCGTTTCCGCGCTGAAAGCTTTTGGGTCCATGTTTGAAGACAGCGGAATCCAGGGATATGTTGAACCGCTGGGATTTCAGGAATGCTCGCTGCGCTCAAAAATAATCGCCATGAGAGCCATTCAGGAATCAGGCTGTAACCGGCTCAAGATTGTTCACGATACATTCCATCATTATCTTGGACCGGATACTTCAGATATATTCGAAACAGATTATGATATTTCCTACACAGGACTGGTTCATATATCCGGTGTCGAAAGTGATGTTCGGACTCATCAATATAAAGATGATCACCGAATCCTGATCAGCCCAAACGATAAGATAGAAAACAGTGAGCAGATCAAGCTGCTCACAGAACTGGGTTATGATGGAGCGATTTCCTTCGAGCCTTTTGCCAAAGAAATTCAGACAATGGGAATTGACGCATTAAGAACAGCTGTTGATGAGAGTATCAGATTAATCCTATCTTGAAACAACGTCATGGTTTCGGGTCTTCGCCTGCGGCTTCGCCCCCCGCAAGCAGGTTTAGTGCTTGCCCGCCCTCCAGAGGCGGATAAACCTCCGGCGGGTTCATTTCTCAACCACCGGTGCTCCCTGACACCTGAATACAACAACTCACAACGATGATTATTTCTATTTCAGAGGCCATCATTCATGTTGACTGGAGTATATCGTATAGCCGGATAATTTATTAACCTCTCTTTATGGAAACCAGTCTGTTGCTGAGCATCCGAATATGTGACATCTCCTCCTTGATGATATCATCCAGTTTATCTTTCCCCAAGCTTTCCGGTACAATGTCTTTCATACCCAGATAAAAAATGATGGACTCCTTTTCAGCACCGATAGCGAATTTCAGGATCTCTTCCATGATCTCTTTATCCGGCTTACCCCTGAGAGCAGATAATTCAGGAATCTGCCTTTCAACAAACACGCGGCTGTCTGCGAGGGCCTTTAGATAACGAATGGATTCGTTTTCCGGATCAAAAGTCGTGGACTCCTTTTCTTTTTCGGTTAGCGCCGCTCTCATGGATGCAAAGGTTTTCTCGTGTTGATCCTCCATTGCCGCCAACCCTTTGAGCAGTTCCTTGGAGGGCGGGTCCTGCACACTGTCCGCAGATGTCCGGTAAAATTTGGCACCGTTTCGCTCGATCAGCTCTGCCATTTCCAATATGTTGTCAGCATTAAAATCGTAGCTCATTCCATTATCCTTTCGTTTATGGTTTGAATACTTATCATTTGATTACCCAAGAATTGAAAATAAAAACTGGCTCTAATAATAAAAATAACTTTTTCAGCAAGTTACAAGACTAATGTGGATGAAAAATGCAATGACTCTAATATAAAGATCGAGTCTGCATTTGTAAACAATGCGTCGGTTGATTGATAAATAATAATCCACATTGTGGTATAATCGTTGACAGACCCTGTATCGTGAACTATAATTATTCGATTTCTTAATTCACTGGTAAACTCGCGAACCATTAAAATGAACCGTAAATTATTATCCATCATCATCGTATTCGCCCTGAGTTTAAACCTGTGTTTCAGTGCGGCAGCCGCAGCCTGTACCGGCGGTCCGGACTGTATGCACTGCAACAGCATGCAATCGGTAAATACATCAAATAGCCATCGCAGCCAGAAATCCGGATGCTGTGAAGCAAAACTTCCCACCACATGCGAATCTAAAGATATCGAGCCTCCGAATCAACTTTTTATCATCAATGCTAACAGCGTTGAAAGCCTCTTCGATTCAGTAACCGAAAATAGGGTCATGATTGACCAGGGTTTCATCAATTCCTCAGCCAATGGTTTGAATTTAGAATCCCTTCTACAACCTTTAATACCACCCGTTCCCATATACCTGCAAAAACTGTCGCTTATCATTTGATTTCCATCTTTAAAACTTCGTAACCAAAAATATTTCGCCTGGTTATACAGTTTCCTCAAATACCCGTTTATTCGGATGCATGAAATATATCCTGAGACGATGTCATGGTTTCAGATATGAAAAGTGATCCATCATTAATTGAAAATTTTTAAGGAGAAAATCCATGTCCAAGAAAAAGAAGAATAATAAGCCGAACCTATCGAATCAGACCTCAGAGAAGAAAATGGAATCGTTCGACCAGAAAAGTGCATCAAAAAAAGCAGTGGTCCTTGGAACCGAAAAGAAGAAACGCCCTCCGATGTTTGCCATGATCGCGATCGGTGTTTTGGTCCTTACCGCTGCAACCTACTTGTTTATGATGAATCGGCAGAAATCCGGCGCTGTGGTTGACGGTAAGTATTCAGCGAGTTCAACCGCTAATGAGGTAGTCTATCCCGTGAATCACTTTGACGATGGAAAAGCACGCCATTATGAATACAAGACAGCCGAGTTCACCATTAAATATTTCATTATCAAGAGCTCGGACGGTGTGATCCGAGCCGCCTTTGATGCGTGCGATGTCTGCTGGCGGGCCGGTAAAGGCTACTTCCAGCAGGGTGATGCTATGGTCTGCCGAAATTGCGGCCGTCAATTCGCTTCAGTCCTGGTTAACGAGGTCAAGGGCGGATGCAATCCCGCACCACTCGTCAGAACCGTAAAGGACGACCAGTTGATTATAAAAGTGAAAGATATTCTTGAAGGCAAACAGTTCTTCAACTTCTCAGGAAAGGTTTAACCCATGACGCTTAAAGAGATAGCCTTTCGAAATCTGTTGCGACGTAAAGGTAAAGCCGGTTTTGTCCTTGCCGGATTGATTATCGGCGTATCTACGGTTGTGGCCATTATCAGTTTTGTTGAAGCCATGACTGACGACATCAACCACAAACTTGAAAAATACGGGGCCAATATTCTGATCGTACCCAAAACAGAGGCCCTGACGCTTTCTTACGGGGGTCTTTCTCTCGGAGGGATATCATTTGACATGAGAGAACTGCAGGAGAAGGAACTCTTTCGTGTGAATTCCATCCGGAATTCCAAAAATATTGCAGCTGTGGGCCCATTGGTATTGGGAGTTCTCAATATCAACTCCAGAAAAATACTTCTAGCAGGAATCGATTTTTCCGTATCCAATATCCTGAAACCCTGGTGGCAGATGGAGGGTTCAATTCCGGATGAAAATGGAATTGTTCTCGGCTCCGAGGCTGCTCGAATTTTAAACCTGGAACCCGGGAATAAAGTCTCCCTGAACGGCCGAAACCTTAACATATCAGGCGTTCTCCGCCCAACCGGCTCCCAGGACGATCAGCTCGCATTTACCCGCCTCAAAACGGCTCAATCCATCCTCCGGAAAGAAGGACGGGTTTCCATGGCGGAAGTGGCTGCGCTTTGCAAAGACTGTCCCATTGAGGAAATGGTTAAACAGATCTCCGATGCGCTTCCGGAGGCCAAAGTGATGGCCATTCAGCAGGTGGTCAAAGGGCGTATGGAATCATTGGCGCAATTCAAGAAATTTTCAATCGGTATTCTGATGGTTGTACTTTTGGTCGGTGGGCTTGTGGTTTTGGTTACCATGTCAAGTTCCGTACGAGAGCGAACAGAGGAAATCGGTATTTTAAGAGCTATCGGCTTTCGAAAACGCCACGTCATTAAAATCGTCTTCCTCGAAGCCGGCATCCTGTCCAGTATAGCGGGTATCACCGGATATTTTCTCGGCTGGGGCGTAACCCACGTCGTCTTCAGATTCTTTTCTGAAAGCGGATCCGTTCATACCCCGTTTAATCCTGAACTGGCAGGGATGGCTCTTCTTCTTGCGATCTTCATTGGAATCGCAGCGAGTGCCTACCCGGCAACAATGGCTGCCCGACTCGATCCCAATGACGCACTTAGGGCACTTTAGGAGGTATACCATGAGCTATATTGAAGCAGAGAATCTTGTTAAAACTTACGGCAAAGGGGAGGCGGAGGTTTCAGCCATCCGAGGGATAAGCTTTGGAATCGAATCCGGTGAATTTGTCAGCATGATGGGAGAGTCGGGAGCGGGCAAGTCGACGCTTCTGTCCATCATGGGGGCGATGAACGCTCCCACAACCGGAAGCTACAAGGTTGACGATATCAATATCTATAATCTCAACACGGAGCAGCAGGCAGATTTCCGCCGGGAGTTTCTGGGTTTTGTTTTTCAAAGCTTTCACCTGGTTTCTTACCTGACCGTTGTAGAAAATGTGATGCTCCCCTTAACGACCATTAAAATGAGTAAAAAGGAAAAGCGATCCATGGCGGAAAAGGCATTGTCGTGGGTGGGTCTGACGGGAAAAGAAAATAGACTTCCCAGCCAGATCTCGGGCGGTGAAAAGGAAAGAGTCGCTGTTGCACGGGCAATTGTAAATGAACCGCCGGTATTGCTGGCAGACGAACCCACAGGCAATCTGGACACCAAAACATCAACGGAAATCATGGATCTGCTCCAGGGACTGAACGAAAAAGGAATGACCATTATTATGGTTACCCACAGCTCGGATTGTGCCAAATATGCCCGACGAATGATGCAAGTGTCCGATGGATGTCTGGTTCAATGAATTAAACATAAGGAGTAAAAAAATGGGTAAGAAAAAGAATACGGTCGCGGATGTCAAGACCGGCTCGACACGGATGGGATGGGTAATCGTCTCGGTGGTTGCGCTGATCGTATCTGGGGGCTTGATTGCAAAAATAGTGTTTGTAAACAACGACACTCCTGCT
>DUZK01000123.1 GCA_013349495.1 Deltaproteobacteria bacterium | reverse complement strand
ATGAACCGCAGAATACTGAACAAGGAATGTCGAAATTCGAAGGTTTGCTACACTTCTTCGGTTCTAAATTCCTTGTTCGATATTCGACACTCAAATCTTCCATCACTTCCCCTTGAACACCGGCTTTCTCTTTTCTCTAAAGGCCGCGAGCGCCTCAAGCCGGTCTTCAGTGGGAATGGTAACCCAATAGGCATTGGATTCAATGGCAAGTCCGGTGTGAAGATCGGTCTCGAGGCCGTAGTTGATGGCGTATTTGGCCTGTTCAACGGCGATGGGGCCGGCTTCACAAATCATCGCGGCCATTTGTCTGCATTCTGCCAAGAGTTGATCCGGTTCGCATATTTTATTGGCCAATCCGATATTCAGCGCTTCCTCGGCTCCGATTCGACGTCCGGTAAATATGAGTTCCTTCGCTTTACCCTTACCAACCAGTCTCGGAAGCCGCTGGGTACCGCCGGCCCCCGGTATGATCGCAAGTCGGGTCTCTGTCTGCCCCATGGTGGCATCGGTTGAAACAATGCGGATATCACAGGCCAGGGCAAGTTCCGTCCCACCGCCCAGAGCAATCCCGTTTACGGCTGCAATCACCGGTTTATTGAGTTGCTCAATAGAAGTAAACAGATTTCTGATGGTATAAATATACTCTTTGACCTGAATATCGGAAAGGGTTCTTCGTTCTTTCAAATCCGCCCCCGCACTGAAAGCCTTTTCCCCTGCTCCGGTGATAATGATCACCCGAATATCGGTATTAAACCGAAGACGATTAATCTCCTCCTTCAGCGCGCGCAGCAGTTCAAAATTAAAGGCATTCATCACCTCGGGACGATTCAGGGTTAGAATTGATATTCCCTCCTGCTCTTCCGTCAATAAGACCTGATCGTTCATGATTACCCCCAAATATCACGTTTTAGAGTCTTAATTGTTATTTCTTTGCATTTTATGCAAAAACCAATACCCAAGCACCAAAATACAAATAAATCTCAAATTCCAATATCCAATGACCCAAACCGGTTAGACATGTTTATCCTCTAGATCATAACATGTTTCGAATTTTGAATTTCGGTCATTGTGATTTGTTTGAGATTTGTGATTTGAGATTTGAGATTTCCTGTTTATCCGGGTTGGGTTATACCAAATCATGCAAGCGTCATAATTATTATTCAATCCCGTATTCCAAGACCCCATTGCTCCAAATCCTAACACCCGATATAGCGTGAAATTACGAGCCGCTGAATCTCGGAAGTTCCCTCCCCGATATCCAGCAGTTTTTGATCTCTGTAAAACCTTTCGACATTATAGTCTTTCATCAATCCGTATCCGCCATGAATTTGAACGGCATGATTGGCCACTCTTCCCATGAGCTCCGAACAATAGAGCTTTGCCATGGCCGCTTCCTTTTCAAACGCTCTTTCATGATCTCTAAGCCAGCAGGCTTTATAAAGCAGATTTCTGCCGCACTCGATTTCAAGGGCGCAATCGGCAAGCTTAAATGCAACCGCTTGAAATTTACAGATCGGTTGATTGAATTGAACCCTTTCTTTTGAGTATTTCAGGGCCGCCTCATACGCCCCTTGTGCGCCTCCGAGACCCATGGCGCCGATGGAGAGTCGCCCTCCATCAAGGGTGGCCAGCATTTGATGAAATCCGTCTCCCTTGCTCCCCAACACGTTCTCTTTGGGGACTCTGACATTGTCGAAATAGAGCTCGGCCGTGTTGGATGATCGCCACATCATTTTTTTATGCATGGGAATCGCTTTAAACCCGGGGGTCCCGTGTTCAACGATGAAACACGTATACTCCGGTTTCCCGCTGGCAATTTTACCGGTAACGGCCTGAACCGTTACTCCAAGTGAAAGTTCACAAGCCGCATTGGTAATGAAAATTTTGGAACCGTTGAGAACCCAATGATCGCCATCTTCCACCGCTGTCGTCTTGCTGCCGCCGGCATCAGATCCGGCTGTGGGTTCGGTGAGGCCGAAACCCCAGAGCGCTTCGCCCGAGCAAAGCCTGGGAAGATATTTTTGTTTCTGTTCCTCCGTACCATAATAATAGATGGGCCCGATACCCAAAGAGTTACCTGCGGCGATAGTGGCGGCCTGGGATCCATCCACCCGGGCGATTTCCTCAACAGCAATAATATAGGATAGATAGTCCATGCCCTGCCCCTCGTAATCTTCAGAGACACACATGCCGAATAGACCGATCTCTCCCATTTTTTTCGTGAGTTCAGCGGAAAAAGTCTCGGTTTCGTCCAATTCCTGGGCGATGGGAACAATTTCGCTTTCAGCAAACCTCCGAACCTCTTTTCGGATCATTTCCTGTTCTTTATTTAGATCGAAATCCAACGGGGCCTCCTCTCTGCAAAAAACAAAGGATCTCAACAGTTGGGGTTTTCCAACACACGACCCATCAAGTATTTTGTCTGTTCAAAATCACAATATCTTACACCGGTTTTTATAAACCGAGCAACACTGAATTGAATGGAATGCAGAATCTTTCGAAGGGCGTAAAGCCTATTAAATGCACCCCGTCCTGAACGGGCGCTCATAAATTTTTTTCAAGTACCTTATAAAAGCAAATTCAGGCTTGTCAATATAAATCTGCGAAACAACGCAACGGTTATATTACATAATTGATAAAAAGGAGGAAAGTATTAAGCAAAATATGTGATCTTGAAAAACATTCACTGAGGTTATTATTAGAACAACCCCAAACGGAGACATTTAAACGATAAAAAATCAACCGTATCTGTTTGTAATTATTATTATAATTGCTATTATGGCATTCATCTTAAGACCTTGACATAGAAGGAAATCACATGTTAAGCTTCATTGAGCGATCGTTCGGAATTGTGCAGGACCAGACCATATCTTCGACATTAAATGCTCGACAATAAAACCTATGCCATAATCTCAAACTTTTAGACGTTAGGCGGATGACAACATGAACCCACCATCGCAGCGGACCAAAGATGTACCGACTCACATAAAAAATCGGGCGCTCGTGGAGCAGAGGCGGCGCCAAATTGTGGATGCAAGCGTTCAACTGTTCATAGAACATGGGTTTCACAAAACCACAACACGGCAGATTGCCCGGGCATCCGGTTTTTCCATCGGTTCGCTTTACGAATATGTAGCGTCTAAAGAAGATGTCCTTTATCTGGTATGCGATGCCATCCATGCTGAAATCGAAACCGGTACCACCCGTGCCCTGAACAAAGCAAAGGAAGGTAAACAGACACTCATCGAGATGATCCGTGCTTACTTTATGGTCTGTCACAAAATGAGCGACCATATTCAACTCATTTATGCGGAAATGCACTCGCTTCCGGGTGAATGGAAAAAGCGGGTACTTGAAAACGAAGTCCGGATTACCGGAATTTTTGTAGAAGAACTGGCCCATCTGATGTCTAACGGGGATCTGCCGCGATTGACAGAGGATTCCGTTGAACTGATAGCTCATAATATTTCGGTATTGGGTCATATGTGGACGTTCAGGCGATGGTTTCTGGCTCGCCACTACAGCATTGACGATTACATCAAACTTCAGACCGAATTTATTCTTGGCCTTGCAACGGGAAAGCAACCAGCATAAAAAAAATATAGCGACGATAACCCATCGATAATTATAAGTATTTTAAAGTCTTAATTGATAATTCTTTGCATTTTATGAAAAAAACAATACACAAGCACCCCGCCAGAAAAACGGCGGGCAAGCAAATTACAAACAAATTCCAAATTCCAATATCCAATGACCAAAACAGTTTTGTTCATTTTTCGATATCCTGAGGATGTTTGATATTTTGAATTTCGGTCATTGTGATTTGTTTGATATTTGATATTTGTGGTTTGGAATTTCCAGTTTATCCGGGTTAGGATAAAAATCGACTGGTGTGACGGAGCAACACGCCATCACTCCAGTACTCCAATATTACTCTGAGGAGGAAACATGGGCAGCGAAGTTGAAGTATACCAACCCAAACACCACATCCGTGTGGTAACGGCAACTTCTCTTTTCGATGGGCATGATGCGTCCATCAACATCATGCGAAGAATACTTCAAGCCACCGGGTGCGAGGTGATACACCTCGGGCACAACCGATCGGCAGAAGAAATCGTCAACGCCGCCATTGAAGAAGATGCACATGGCATCGGGGTGTCCTGCTATCAGGGCGGCCATATCGAGTTTTTTAAATACATCATCGACCTGCTTAAAGAAAAAAGATCCTCTCAGATCAGAGTATTGGGCGGCGGCGGCGGTGTCATCGTTCCTGAAGAGATAAGGGAGCTGGAGGAATATGGCGTTGCCAAGATCTATACGCCGGAAGACGGCGCAAAAATGGGCCTGCAGGGCATTATCAACCATATGGTAAAGACCCTTGACTTTTCCACCATTGAAAATCGTTCCCTCGATCTCGGTGATCTCTCTGCAGACAACGACGGTCTGATCGCCGGCCTTATTACAGCAATGGAGCTGGCAAAGGCGGATGAAAATGGAGATTTACAAAAGCTGAGGTCCGATATCCGGAAGGCGGTCAAAAATCGAAAAACGCCGGTCCTGGGAATTACCGGCACCGGGGGCTCCGGCAAATCGTCGCTCACCGACGAGCTCATCACCCGAATGCTTATGGACCTTGATGATCTCACCGTGGCCATTGTGAGCTGCGATCCTTCCCGCCGCAAGACCGGCGGTGCGTTGCTGGGCGATCGGATCCGAATGAATGCCATTGACAGCAGCCGGGTTTACATGCGCTCGCTGGCCACACGGAAATCCAATACCGAAATATCGACTGCACTGGCCGACGCCATCGATGTGGTAAAGGCGGCCGGTTTCGGGTTGATCATTGCAGAAACAGCCGGTATCGGCCAGGGAGACTCCATCATCACAAACCTATCCGATGTGTCCATGTACGTCATGACCAGTGAGTTCGGGGCTGCATCGCAGCTCGAAAAAATCGACATGCTCGATTACGCCGACCTGGTGGTTGTCAATAAGTTTGAAAAGCGGGGGGGTGAAGACGCTGTAAGGGATGTTCGGAAACAGATCCAGCGAAACCGAAACGCCTTTAACCGGTCCCCGAACGAAATGCCGGTATTCGGCACCATTGCTTCCAAATTCAACGATGACGGCGTCACCGCATTGTACCATGCCGTCATCGACACCATCTCAAGCAAAACCGGCGTTGAATTCAATCCCTCTCTGGCCCGTCCGGCAACCAAAACCTCCACCTCGAAAACCATCATTATTCCACCTGAAAGAACGCGGTATTTATCCGAAATTGCCGATGCCGTCAGAACATACCATAAAGAGACGGAAGCGCAGGCAGACGCAATCAGAAAAACATGGCAGCTGAAAGAGGCCTTGAATGCCATAGAAAAAGAACAACCCGGCGACACCGCCGAACTGATTTCCCGTCTGAAGGAAGAAATTCAAAAAGCCGGTGCACTGTTGAAAACTGAAACCAAGCAGGTTCTGGAAGAATGGAAAGAGATTCAGGAAACCTATAGCAAAGACGAACTGGTATATAAGGTTCGGGATCGGGAGATCCGGCTTCCCCTCTATTCAGAGTCCTTATCCCGTACACGGATCCCTAAGATCGTGCTGCCGAAATTCAAAGATCCGGGGGAAATCTACAGGTGGCTGCGGGAGGAAAACGTACCCGGAAAATTTCCGTACACCGCCGGCGTCTTCCCGCTGAAACGCGTGGACGAATACCCCACCCGCATGTTTGCCGGAGAAGGCGATCCGGCACGGACCAACCAACGGTTCAAGCTGTTGTCTGAAGATTCCGACGCCAAGCGGCTTTCAACAGCATTCGACTCCGTAACGCTATACGGCTGTGATCCCCATGAGCGGCCGGATATATACGGTAAGGTCGGCACATCCGGCGTCAGCATCTGTTCTCTGGAAGACGTGAAGATCCTCTACGGCGGGTTCGATTTATGTGCACCGAACACATCGGTTTCCATGACCATTAACGGTCCGGCGCCCATGATACTGGCCATGTTTCTGAACACGGCCATCGATCAGCAAGTGAACCACTTCACTGATGAAACCGGCAGGGAACCCACCGATGATGAAACGGCAAAAATCCGGTCGGATGTCTTCTCCAATGTGCGGGGTACGGTTCAGGCCGACATACTGAAGGAGGATCAGGGACAGAATACCTGTATCTTTTCCATCGATTTTGCCCTGAAGATGATGGGGGATATTCAGGAATATTTCATAAACAACAATGTTCGAAACTTCTACTCCGTGTCCATTTCAGGATACCACATCGCCGAGGCCGGCGCCAACCCCGTCACCCAGCTGGCCTTTACCCTTGCAAACGGATTCACCTACGTGGAATACTACCTTTCCCGCCGCATGCCCTTGGACAGCTTTGCTCCGAACTTGTCCTTTTTCTTCTCAAATGGTATGGATCCGGAATACAATGTCATCGGACGCGTGGCCCGGCGAATTTGGGCAATCGCCATGCGAGATAAGTATCGAGGATCCGATCGATCTCAGATGCTGAAATACCATATTCAGACATCCGGCCGCTCACTGCATGCGCAGGACATTCAGTTCAACGATGTGAGAACAACACTCCAGGCATTGTGCGCCATTTATGACAACTGCAACAGCCTTCATACCAATGCGTTCGATGAAGCCATCACCACACCCAGCCGGGAGTCGGTGAGGCGTGCCCTGGCCATTCAGCTCATCGTCAATAAAGAGTGGGGATTGACCAAGAGCGAAAATATGATCCAGGGAAGCTTTCTGGTGGAAGAACTGACCCGGCTGGTGGAGGAAGCGGTTCTGATGGAATTTGACCGGATCAGCGAGCGGGGCGGCGTTTTGGGGGCAATGGAGACCGGGTATCAGAGGAGTAAAATACAGGAAGAGTCCATCTACTATGAAAACTTGAAAAACCGCGGGGAACTTCCCATCATCGGTGTGAATACATTCCGAGATCCGGATCGCAGCGATGAAGAACTGAGTGAATCTGTAGAACTTGCCCGTGCAACGGAAGCAGAGAAACGGTCTCAACTCAGACGGCTGGCTGAATTTAAAAAACGCCATGAAAAAGAAGCTCCCCATGCGTTGAAAAAACTGCAGGAAGTCGCTTTGAGTGGAGAGAACATCTTCGCCGAGCTCATGAATACGGTACGATCATGTACACTGGGGGAAATCACCCAGGCCCTGTTCGACGTCGGCGGAAAATATCGAAGGAATATGTAAAGTATGAGTTCCGGGTTCAACGTTCCGGGTTCAAAGTTAGGGGAGATAAGCAACGCAAATCCCTCTGAACTCAGAACTCTGAACCCTGAACCCTGAACTCAGAACTCTGAACCCTGAACCCTGAACTCTGAACCCTGAACCCTACACTCAGAACTCTGAACTCGCAACTATATATTTAAGGAGATAAGCAATGAAGGAAGCTGTGATTGTAAGTGCGGTTCGCACCCCCTTGGGTAGCTTTAACGGAACCTTGGGAAATATGGGGGCCACCGAACTGGGTGGCTTTATCATGAACGCGGCTATCGAGAAAGCCGGTATTCCGAAAGAAGCCGTGAATGAAGCGATCATGGGACTGGTTTTGCCCTGCGGCTACGGTCAAAATCCCGCCAAGCAGGCGGCAGTCAAAGCCGGTTTGCCATGGGAGGTGGAGAGCATCACCGTGAATAAAGTCTGCGGATCGGCCCTGAAATCGGTTATGCTGGCAGCCCAGGCCATTCAGCTCGGTGATGCCGAGGTTGTGGTGGCCGGCGGCATGGAGAATATGAGTATGGCGCCTTATTTTTTGGAAAAGGCCAGATTCGGATATCGTATGGGGCCGGGAAAACTTCAGGATCATATGGTTTACGACGGCTTATGGGATCATGTAAACGATTTTCATATGGGGATTTCAAACGACCTCTGCTCGGAAAAATACAATGTCACCAGAGAAGACCAGGATCGTTATGCTGCAGAATCGTATAAACGAACCATGAACGCCATCAGTACCGGTCGGTTCAAGGATGAAATTGTTCCGGTACCCATACCCCAGCGGAAAGGGGATCCGGTTATTTTTGATACGGACGAATGCCCACGGGAAACACCTTATGAAGCCCTGGCAAAAATGAGACCGGCATTTCAAAAAGAGGGGTTCGCGACGGTGGGAAACGCCTCCGTCATCAGCGACGGCGCCGCGGCCGTCGTGGCCATGTCCAGGGAAAAAGCGGAATCACTGGGGTGCACCATCCTTGCAAGCATCGGCGCCCAGGCATCTTACGGCATCGACATGAAGTATGTGCTGGTTGCCCCGATTTGGGCGATTCCCAAGTGTCTCGAAAAAGAAGGCCTCAGCAAAGAAGATGTTGACCTATATGAAATCAATGAAGCGTTCAGCGGATCGACGGCAGCGGTTATGAAAGAACTCGAGCTCGATCATTCGAAAGTGAACGTAAACGGCGGCAGCGTATCCCTGGGGCATCCCATCGGGGCTAGCGGGTGCCGTATCCTGGTGACGCTGCTGCACGAAATGATCAAGCAGGACAAAAAAACCGGGCTTGCTTCCCTTTGCCTCGGCGGTGGAGAAGCGGTGGCAATGATCGTCAAGAGATGACAGTTGCGAGTTCAACGTTCTGCGTTCAAAGTTTTTGTTAACGAATTTCAATCTCCAAACTCAGAACTCAGAACTCAGAACTCAGAACTAAACAACAAGGAGACAACAATGGAGATAAAAACATTTGGTGTGATTGGGGCCGGTCAGATGGGAAACGGTATCGCTCAGGTGGCGGCCATGAGCGGGCTTGAAGTGATAATGAACGATATAAAAACGGAATTCGTGGAAAAAGGCGTATCCGCCATCAATAAAATCCTGAGCCGCGGTGTGGAAAAGGGAAGAATGACGGAGGATGAAAAGAATACGGTCCTCGGTCGGATCAAAACCAGTGTGGACCTTGGCGATATGGCACCGGCGGATTTTGTGGTGGAAGCCGCAACCGAAAACGAGCCTATTAAATATCAGATTTTCAAGGATCTCGACGCGACTTGCCGCCCGGAGGTGATTCTGGCCACCAATACCTCTTCCATTCCCATTGGCCGGATTGCGGCTCGGACCGGTCGCCCCGGCAAGGTCATCGGTATGCACTTTATGAACCCGGTGCCGGTAATGAAGCTGGTGGAAGTCATCCGGGGAATTGCAACCTCAGACGAGACTTTTAATACCACATGGGCGTTGTCCGAAAAATTCGGAAAAACCCCGGCGGAAGCGTCCGACTTTCCGGGATTCATTGCCAATCGAATCCTTCTGCCCATGATCAACGAGGCCGTTTACTGCCTCTATCACGGCGTGGGTAAACGAGAAGATATCGACACGGTGATGAAACTGGGCATGAATCACCCCATGGGGCCTCTGGCACTGGCGGATTTAATCGGGCTCGATACGTGTCTGGCCATTATGGAAACCCTCTATGACGGATTTAAAGACTCGAAATACAGACCGTGCCCGCTGCTTCGTAAATATGTGGAGGCCGGTTGGCTGGGCAGGAAGACCGGAAGAGGGTTCTATGAATATTAGAAGCCATTCATTGAATATTGCCTATTGAATATTGAATATCCTGGTTATGCAGTTCGTGCAAGTAACAGTTTGTTCGATTGCATGAAATATATCCTGAGATAACGTCAAGGTTTCAGGTTTCGGGTGTTAGGTGTCGGGGAGCACCGGTACTTGAGAATTGAACACTGAAACCTGACACCTGAACACTGAAAGACACAACAATAATTATTCAATTTCAGAGAGGAGTCCCCATGCCCAGGAAAAAAAGCACGCCTCAACCCGTGGGAAAACGGATTAAAAAAGTAAGAGAAGACAAAAGTATCACCCTTGACCGGATGGCCAATGAAACCGGTTATTCCATCGATTACCTGAAAAAGATAGAATCCGGAAAGATGATACCCCCGGTGGGTACCCTTTTGACCATATCCAGGGCATTGGATCTGGATTCAGGATATTTTCTGAAAGAACAGGAATCCAACCTGAGCAAACGGATCAAGGCGTACACCAAGCGAACGGAAAATTATGCCTATACCACCCTGACGCCCGGTGCCGAAAACAAACACCTGAAAGCCTTTCGGGTAACCGTGGACCCCATGGGTGAACACAAAGGGGTCGGTTATCTGCATCAAGGCGAAGAGTTTGTTTATGTTCTCTCGGGCAAGTTAGAGGTTACCGTGGGCGAGCACGTGAACAAACTCAAAACCGGAGACTCGCTCCATTTCAATTCCGGAATCCGGCACAAAATGAGAAACGCCGGCAAGAAAGAGGCGGAACTGCTGGTGGTTATCTATGGACCGTAAAGATCCTATCGAACAAGATGACGAAGTACAAGAATTCATATGTACGATTATCTATTACTGTTGATTCATGATTCGAATTAATAGTTGAAAGTAAACTAAAGTTTGAAGTGCCTAAAGTTGAGGTGTCGCTTCGCTCCGTCCGTTATGAATCAGACAGAATTCATTAATTTTAGCTCACTTTAGTCACTTCACATTTTAAACTCTTGGACCTCAACCGATACAGAACTGTTGACTTGATAAGAATACGTTATGGAATTCACGAATTAGAGCACTATGGTTTAAGTATTCGGCATCTTACGGAGTACGGAGCAATGTATGCCATTCCATCTGACCGATGAACAACTGATGGTTCAGGCCATGGTTCGGGAGTTTGCCCGGAAAGTCGTCGCCCCGACAGCCATGGAGCGTGATCGAACCAAGGCGTTCCCAGCGGAAAATTTCGAAAAAATGGGAGAGCTGGGACTCATGGGTATGATGATTCCACCGGAATATGAAGGGGCCGGAGCAGACACGATCAGTTATGTTTTGGCACTCATGGAAGTCGCAGGTGCCTGTGCTTCCACCTCCGTGGTGATGTCGGTACAGAACTCGATTGTATGTGAAAGCATTTACCGGTATGGATCTGAAGATCAAAAGGAAAGATTTTTGAAGCCCCTGGCTTCCGGGAGAGTCATCGGTGCTTTTGCTCTGACCGAGCCTCAAGCGGGTTCGGATCCGGTCAGCCAGTCCACCACCGCAGTTAGAGACGGAGATGCTTACATCATCAACGGAACAAAACGATTCATCACATCAGGAAAAAACTCGGGTCTGGTTATCGTCACGGCCAAAACCGATGAAAGCCAGCGTCATAAAGGAATCAGCGCTTTCATCGTTGAAAAGGGAATCCCGGGATTTATCGTGGGTCACACGGATGACAAAATGGGACTTTGCGCTTCGGACACCTGCGACCTCATTTTCGAAGATTGCCGTGTGTCGGCGGACAACAGGCTGGGAAAGGAGGGGGACGGTTTTAAAATAGCCATGAAGTGCCTGGACGGAGGCAGAATCGGCATTGCTGCGCAATCCGTCGGTGTTGCCCGGGCCGCTCTGGACGCTTCGGTTAAATACGCAAAAGGCCGGAATCAATTTGGGCAGCCGATATCCAAATTTCAGGGTCTGCGCTGGATATTTGCCGATATGGCAACTGAAATCGAGGCGGCCGCGCAATTGACCCTTGCAGCCGCTTCCAACAAGGACAGGGGGGAAAACTATACGGTTCAAGCCTCAATGGCCAAACTGTTTGCATCGGAAATGGTCAACCGGGTTACGGCAAAGGCGCTGCAAATCCATGGCGGTTACGGGTTTACAAAAGACTATCCGGTAGAGCGATTTTACCGGGATGCCCGTGTGTTCACCATATATGAAGGCACCTCTGAGATACAGCGGGTGGTGATCTCCAACCACATCCTCAAGGACAAACGCAAACTCTAAGTGCTATAATTCGTAAATTCGATGACATATTTTTACCAGGACGACTATCCTGTATAAGCTGAAGTCGAAAAGTTTAAATTTGAAGTGCCTAAAGTGAGCTAAAGTTGAGGAATGCGCTTTTAGCGCGGT
>DUZK01000122.1 GCA_013349495.1 Deltaproteobacteria bacterium | reverse complement strand
GCCTTCGGATTCGAAATATCGCCGCCAGTCCCAGCGCGTTTCCGGTATTTGTCGGATGCCGCTTTTTCCGTTCTTCAACTGCACCCAGAACGCTCTCAAATCTTCTGAAAGGGGGTACCGGCCGTATAGGCCGATGACGGCGATATCCGGATCCGACCATCTCTCCGATTGCCCGTTTCGCCTCTCGCCGGATATCATCCGTGTCCGTTTTTCAGATGCCGATACTTCCGGGTGAGGCGGCAGGGATTCCGCGGCGACGGTTTTGGGTTCTTCGGAGTGAAACCGTGCGTCGGTATGAACCGGCCCTGCGGTTGTCTTAAACATCTCCTCGAGTCGACTTTCATGGAAGTCGAAAAGAAAATCGGAGAGTTTTTCCACCGTCGTATTCTCAAACAGCAAGGTAGCAGGAAGCCTCCCGAAATCCTTCTCCAGCCGTTTCGTAATTTCAAGGGTCACCAACGAATCGACACCGTATCTTTCAAAGGTCGTTCGGCTGTCGATCCGTGACTTATTGCTTTTCAACACCTCGGAAAGGACGGTTTTGAGATAATTCCGGGTTTTCTTTTTCAGAAGGTTCTCCGCCGGATCCGATTCCGCCGGATGTAATCGATCCAAAGCAGTCGATGAAACCGTCACCGGGATGGTCGTATCGAACGGTTCGGCATCTTCTTCCGATTCTTCCGAGGGTTCATCCTCAAGAAGAAATTTCTCGGTTTCCACACGGATGAGGCCGTCGCTTTCGCCGACGATGATGCCCTGCTTCCAGTCTTCAAGCGGTTCCTCCGGCAGGCCCATCAGATAAATATTCCGAAACCCTGAGTTTTTGAGAACTTGCTGCCATTTGCTTGCGGTTAATAGGGGAGAATACGGAAGCCGAAGGTTCGGTTCCTCATACCGCCACCAGCCTTCCGTCAGGCCGAAAGTCAGCGTATAGAAATCCTGTGCCTGAGTGATTTCATTTAATATCAACAACCCGTTGGCCTTCAGCAGTCGTTTCAATTGACTGACGGTGTTTTCGACGCTTCGGGTGGCGTGTACCACGTTGGTTCCGAAAACCAGATCGGCGCTGTCCGGATTTAGGCCCTGATCTTTAAGGGGCGCTTCGATGTTGAATGTAATGAACTCCACAAATGCGTATTTATCTCCGAGGGTTTGTCTTCCATATTCCGTAAACCCGCGGGAAATATCGGTATAGAAATAACGTAAGGGGCCCGGATGATCTTTGATCGCCTCCAGGACAAAACGGCTGGTTCCGCCGGTTCCCGCACCCACTTCGATGATCTGGAGGGGAATGCCGGGAGTTGCAGCCTGTCTTTCACGAAGGTATTGCCTAAGGAGGACAGCCAGCAATTGATTGGCGTATGCGGTGATCGGTTCTTCCTTGTAGATACCCTCCACCAGGGTTTTGGATCCTCCGGGAAACATCACTTCCATGTGACGCCGGGCTCCGGTTAAAACCTCCGGATATGCGTCTATACATACTCTTAACAGGTGAAAATGGGCGGTCATGTCCGGATATTGAGATACCAGCCGCAGATATTCCTCATTGAGCCTTTCTTTTTCCTGATGGATTTCCGGTGAGTTCAGGGTTTCCAATGTATGAAGGGTTGTTTTTCCGTTTCGAATCCATCCGGTCTGTGCGAGGATATTCAAAAGGGCTTCGAACAGGCGGTTGTATTCCGGAATAATGCCCAGACGGTTTATCAGGATTTCTTTTTCAAGATGCTGCCCGCCGTGATGAAATATCCCCATCTGCTGAAACGCATTCAGCAGCAGATGCCGGCCGAATCGATTCAGTTCATGCCATGCGCGCTCCCAATGTCGCCTTTTCTTCTTTCCAAGCCGCGACGGTTGAATACGGGATACCGCGGCATGGATGAGAGACGGAAGATTCTGCGGATAGAGTGTAAGACAATGGGATCCATCGATCCCGGCGCTTTCCAGCAGATGGGATTCGGCCTTTAACGGCATAATTTGAGTGACGGGGTGGGCGAGGACTCGGCTCAAGGCATCCGTTCCGTCATCCGGTTCAACACACCCGTATCCGGCTAAAGTCATCCTTTTGTTGTATTCATCGGTTGCCACTACGCCGACCCGGCCCCAGTAGCCCCAGTTGATAATCTTTACCGGGAAATTGAGCCGACGGCTCAGATGATGGGCAAACGAATCTTTGAATGTGCAGGCAGCGGCATAATTTCCCTGTCCCGCATTAGCGATAAGAGATTCCGCTGAGGAGAAGAAGGCCAAGAAGTCAAGGGGCTCATCCTTGAGCACCGTGTAGAGAATCAAGCTTCCTCGGACTTTCGGATCCAGCGCTTCACGGAAAGTTTCTTCATCCATATTATAAAGGGCCTTATCCTTCAGGACGATGGCCGAATGGAACACACCATCGATTCTTCCAAACCGTTTCTTAATTTTGGAAACCGCCTCCCGCATGCTCTCCAGGTCTCGGGCGTCGGCTTGGACATGTAAGACCTCACCACCCAGCGTCTCTATCCGGGAAATAACATCCTGCTGCTCTGCATCCAGGGCGCTGCGGCCGATCCAAGCCAGACGGGCCTCCACTGTTTGGGCCAGGTAACGGCTCATAACCCGTCCGATTCCGCCGGCTCCCCCTAAAATCAGATAGACCCCCCTTTTCTTGAACGGCGGGGCATAAACGGGTGGAAGTTGAATCGGTTCGATGGTTCGGACAAACCGATTCCCATCCCGAATGGACATCTCCGCCAAAGCATCGGTATGGAAAGGTTCCGCGATTACCGGCGATAGAAAGTCCTGAACCTGTCTCCGGGTATGTTGATCCGGCAGTTCTTCCATGCAGATGTCGATGCATCGGATGGGCAAATCAGGATATTCCCTGGCGAGCACTTTGCTTAATCCGCATAAGCTGGATGACCCCGGGCGAATCCGGTCCGTGGATCGAACCGGATGGACGGTATCGGTGAGCACTGTAATTTCCGGGAGCGTATGTAACAGTCCGTTTCGGATCATGGACTGAATGAGCCTGAAAAAAGAAAGCACCCCCAGTTCCTGCCCCTCCTCGAGTTCTTTCAGGTTATCGGGATCAGCCGGTTCATATCGGATTCCCCCTAAAAACCAGACGCTTTGTACGGTTTCGAATTTCTCAACCCAACGATTCAATCCCTTGGCATCCGATGGGTTCACTTCAAAATGCCGCTCCGAGTACCGCCGGTTTCTTTTACCCAGCTTGATTTTAAAGACTTGGTCTTTGGGATGAAGGGACTCGACGGCTTTGTGAAGGCCGGCACGGTCGGGTCGATAGACGATCAGCGTTTTCCGCTCTTCCGATACGGCAGGGGGCGGGGTCGATCGCTCCGGTACGTCCGTGGCGTTACCGGGCGGCAGAGACAACGGCTTCGGCTTCCAACGGGGCAAATAAAAGAACGCTTCAAGCGGGTCAGGTAACTCCCGCATGGCAATGTCATGGATCTTCACACAAACCCTTCCGATTTCATCGGTCACCGCCACGTGATAACGCCGGGGGCCTGATGCTTTCACATAGGCATAGCAGGTCGCCGGAAGCGGTTGATAAATCTCTATTTGTTCCAGGGAAAAGGGAACATAAGGTCTATGGACGGAGGATTGCACGGTATCCCTCAAGCCGGCTATGATCTGGAGTGCGGCATCAAGAATAGCTGGGTGGAAGGTAAAGGTTTTCAATTCCGGTTCAAAAACGTCCGGGAGACGGATCAGGCTCAATGCTTCATCGGTGTTCATCCAGGCCTGATGGATTCCCTGGTAATAAAACCCGTAATTGAGTCCGTTCTGCCGAAACCGATGATATAGGCTGTTGCCGTCCGCCTCATGGGAGCATCTGGCCTTGATCTCATCAATGGAGATTCTCTGTTCGGGCCCATCGTTTTCTGCCGGATGGAGTTCACCGTCGGCATGGATGATCGTCTCCCCCCCGTTATCACTGCACACTTCCCAGTTCAGATGCCGGTCGTCTTTTCGGATTCGGACCTGAATCTCTTTTCTTTCGGCGGTGATGGTCAGCGGTTTTCGCCATCGGATTCTGCTTATTGTAAATCGGACATCCTTCTCCACCGTGACCCCGGCGGCATGGGCCAGTTCTAGATACCCGGTTCCGGGAAAAATCCGATATCCGCATACGTGATGATCTCTGACAATCGGGGAATTTGGTCCCAATGTTTTTTTGAAAACCACCCCGTGATTCAGGCTCATCCGGGGATCCATCTCCCCCAGGAGCGGATGGTCCATAGACGGTTCGGCCTGAAACCGGTACCCCTCCCCCACCCAGTATCGTTCCCGCTCGAACGGATAGGTGGGCAATGCTACTTTATAATGAGTCTGCGCCTTATAGAATCCCTGCCAGTCAATGGTGACGCCACGGGTGTATAATCGCGCCACGTGATCCACCATCTGCTCGAATTCGTCCTGATCTCGGCCGATGGCTCCGACCCAGCAACCGCCCGTCGTCGTGAGCGGCTCACGGCCGGTTTCCATCGGAGATATACCGGGACCGATTGCAAGAAACAGAGATACAGCTTGTTCTTTAAGGAAATTCAGGCCGTCAGCCCATCGAACCGGACGGCAGGGTTGGTTAATCCAGTAATCTGCATCGGCGGCCTCGCCGGTTATGGGGTCGCCGGAATGGCTCGAAATCATGGATATCTCCGGTAACGCATAGGATATCCGGGCTGCTGTCTTTCTGAGAATCCGTTGGATCGGCATCAGCAACGGGGAGTGGAGCGGATGGTAAACCTTCAGCTTCCGGGTGTTGATACCGTTTCGATTCAGCTGGTCACAGATCAGTTTGATCTTCTTGCCTTCACCGGTGATGACCAAATGATTCGCACCGTACAGGACCGCAATGAACATGTCGCCGGCGGTTTCACCCAGAATCTCACGGACCTGCGCTTCACCGGCAAAAACGGAAGCTGTAAAGCCGGGCGGCGTTTTTTCCTGTATCAACCGTCCGCGGATCGCCGCCAGGGTTAATCCGTCTTCGACGCTGAATATTCCGGCCACACAGGCAGCCGCAATCTCCCCGACCCCCCATCCGAAAACAATATCCGGTGTAACCCCCCAGGACTGCCATTGGCGAGCCAGGGAATATTCATAGGCAAAAAGTGCCGGCTGCATATAGCGGGTTTCGTTAAGCAACGACTTTTTTCCGGATTTTTCAAAAAGGAGTCGATCCAACGATTGCTTCAGCTCCCCTTGGATGATTTCACTGCAATGGTCCAGACTTTCCCGGAAAACCGAGCAGGACTCATATAACCGTCTGCCCAACCCGGTATATTGCCCGCCCTGCCCGGAAAATAGGAATGCAATTTTCGGAACATCCTCCCGATCTGTCTCCTGCTGGTAGAGCCCGGGGGAACGATTCCCCTTGATAAACGCATCGATCTTTTCTCTGGCAAGGACTGAAGAGGATGCGCACACTGCCAGACGGTGGGCGAAGTGAGCCCGACCGATGTTTGCCGTGAAGGCAATATCGCCGAAGGATTGTTCCGGATGCTGCCTTAAGTGGGTTTCATATCGAACGGCAAGCTCCTTCAGTGCCGGTTTGCTTTTGGCCGAAAACGCGAGCACCCGGGTGGATGGAACGGATACGGATCGGTTCGCGGATTCGGGAAGCTCTTCCAGAACCAGGCAGGCGTTGGTGCCGCCGATTCCGAGATTGTTGACCACGGCTCGCCGCACCTTCTGGGTCGTGATCCACGCCTTGGAGGTATTGGTGATATAAAAAGGGCTTTCTTCGATATTCATTTTCGGATTCGGTTCCAGGAAATGAACCGTGGACGGAATCGATTTGTGTTTCAGCGCCAGAACCGTTTTAATCAGACTGGCCACGCCGGAAGCCGATTCAAGGTGTCCGATATTCGATTTGACGGACCCCAACCCGCAAAACCCCTTTTGCTGGGTGCTTTGTCGGAATACTTGGGTCAGCGCCTGGACTTCCACCGGATCTCCGAGTTCGGTTCCGGTGCCGTGCGCTTCCACATATTCAACCGTATCCGGATTCACCTCGGCCACCACCATGGCCTCGGATAATGCCGCAGCCAGCCCGCTGGTGCTGGCTGCCCAGTAGCTCAACTTGGATAGGCCGTCGTTATTGATCGCAGATCCTCGGATGACGGCATGGATGAGATCACCGTCCGCTGCTGCACGGGAAAGGGGTTTTAATACGACAATACCGGCACCGCTTCCGAAGACGGTTCCTGCCGCCTTAATATCGAATGATCGGCAGTGACCGTCCGGTGAGTGCATGGGGCTCTCATGGATCAGATAACCGGCCTTTTGGGGAACCCGAATATTCACCCCGCCGGCAAGGGCGACATCACATTCCATATTGAGAAGACTTTGGCATGCCATATGAACGGCAACAAGCGATGTGGAACATGCCGTCTGAACGGTGAGGCTGGGTCCTTTCAAATTCAGTTTGTACGATACCCGTGTGCAGAGATAGTCTTTATCGTTCCCCACATGTTCGATACCTGCGGTGGCGCCGATCAGGGAACGATGGATATGCGTGTTGGACAGAAGATAACTGTTCATGACACCGCCCGAACCGCCAAACACACCGATTGAAGCACCATGCTGCTCCCCGGCATACCCCGCTGTTTCCAACGCCTCCCATGCCAGCTCCAAAAAGAGCCGCTGGGACGGATCGATGACTTCTGCCTCTCTGGGGGAATATTCGAAAAACGCGGCGTCGAACCGGTCTGCATCCTTAATGATCGGGGATGCTTTGACATAGTCGGGTTCATTAACGCGTTCAGGATCGACGCCCTCTTGAATCAACTCCTCAGAAGAGAAAAAGGTGATGGACTCAACCCCTTTTTCGATATTGCGCCAATAGGTATCGAGATTGTCGGCACCGGGAAAACGTCCGGCCATGCCGATAATCGCGATTGAACCGGGACGTTGGAAATCGTAAGGTTGCATCGTTATTATCCCGTCCTGGCCTTCTTTCTCAGTTCTCCCCGATGCATTCGGGAAGAACTCAAACGGGCCTCGCCACGGCTTTCGCTTCGTTCAAAATCGGGTTTGTAGGCGGAATTCCCATCATCGGCGAAGCATAGCTGATATGCGCCACATAAATCGCCAACCGTCTGGATACTGGTAATGGGAACCAGTTTGGAAAATGGATCAACGCTCAGCTTTATCTCCATGATGGCGATGATCCTTGCCAGGTCAATGGATTTAAATCCGATATCGGTCACCAGCTTTTGAGTAAGACCCACGGTTTTCAAATCGAGTCCCTTTTCCTCAGCCACCTTGGCAATCACATCAAATACGGTCTGCTCAATGTTTTCCATTTTCAACTCCTCATCGCGTTACATTCAGGTCCAGGTCAGCAGGTCAGTCCTCCGTCCACCACAATGGTCTGGCCGGTGATAAAACCGGCTTCGGCTGAGATTAAAAAACGAATGATTCCCACCAGATCGTCAACGGTTCCCAATCGTCCCAAGGGCGTTCGGTGAACGATTCGGGATTGCTGCGCTTCGGTTAACGCCTCCGACATCTCGCTTTGAAAGTATCCCGGGGCCACCGAATTGACTCGGATTCCAAGGGGCCCCAACTCACGTGCCAGGCTCCGGGTCAACCCGTCCAATGCAGCCTTTGTGGCGCTGTAAACCGCCACACCAGAATGACCGCGAAGGGCATTTACCGAAGAGATGTTCACGATACACCCGCTGGATTGTTGCATCATGCTTTTTAGACAGGCACGACTCAGATGAATGGCGGCCTCCAGGTTTACGGACAGAATCCGGCGAATGTCATCCTCGGACATCAGCGTGATGATACCGTCCGTGCCGATTCCGGCATTGTTGACCAACACATCGATTCTTGCATACCGGTCCATGACCATTCTCGCGAATTGTTTAATTCCGTCCGTATTCGATCCGTCCACCGCCTCCCAGAAAAAAGAATCAGGGTATTGTTGAAAACAGGTTTCAACGAAGGAAGAAGACGCACGGCTGAAAGTCGCTACACGGTTTCCGTCTTTCAACATCGTCTCAACCAATCCCCGACCAAGCCCTCGGCTGCCTCCGCTGATGAGAATAACCTTTTCGGAATGCTTACCCATGGGTTATGACCTTCTGGTCTTTTTAAATCGTTCCCCGTAAAGTCTTCGGGAAGATATTTCCACCACTGCCGGAATCATGAAGGGCGGAAGCCGCTGTTCACAAAAATCACGTACTCTCCGCTCCAGTTGGTCCGCATCTTCCGGCTCTTCCAATTCAACGGTGGCCACCACCACATTGCCGGTAACCGGATTCGGAAGGCCCTGTACGGTAACGTCTTTGATATTGTTCATTTTGAGGATCACGTTTTCGATTTCAGCGGGAAATACCTTTTCCCCGGCCACATTGATGATTTCCGATTCACGCCCCAAAATGCGGAAATACCCGTCCCCCATCGGTTCTACGATATCGCCGGTGTTATACCAGCCGTCTTTATCGATGGGTGCAGAAGCGTTAAGATATCCCATCATCACCGTATCGGACCGAACATGTAATACACCGCGTTCGACCTTTATGTCACAATCCTCACACCCCATTTTTATTCCCAGAGATTCGGAAGCCATGGATTTTGTGGGTAGAATTCCGGTTTCCGTAAGGCCGTAGGTTTGTTTGAATCTTACTTGCGGGAATATTCGGGTGACGAACTCCAGCGTTGCCGGATGCATGGGCTCTGTTCCGTATGTGATCAATTGCAGCGAGCTCAAATCGTACTGTTTATGCATTTCAGAGATAGCGAGCATTTTGATAAATGTGGGAGTTGTGGGAAGGAGATTGACTCTATATTGCTCGATGGTTTCACAGATTAGCTCCACGGTTCGGTCTGATCCGGTCATTATGACCAGCGTACCCCCATTGAACAACGAATAGAGCAGTGTATTAATACCGCCGATGTGATCGAACAGAAGAAATGCAAGCGTTTTAAATGAACGTCTTTTTCTCTGATACTTAGATAGAAGCTTCTGAAGGTTATGAAGCGCTGCCTTCATCTCCCCGGTTGAACCTGAAGAAAAAATAATCAATCCCGGATCACCGGTTTTTCGCAATGCCTGCAAAAGGGAATGATCATCGGTGTTATGGAGAAGTTTAAAACGGTAAGTATCCGAATCATCAAATTCAAATAGAGACTTGACGCACGCGGTCTTGAGGCATTTCTCCTTTTTTGAAGCCATTGAAGGCGTGAGGGGTACGATGATATTCCCGTTTTTCATCAGTGCGAGCATGAGCATCGTAGCATTGGGTGAAAAGTCGCCGCAGATTGCCACACATTCTCCCGCCGCTACCTCCACTTGTTTCAATACCTCCGTCCACTCGGAAATACCGCTTAAGAGTCGATGATAACTATAGTCTCGGTTTTTCCAAATGATGGCGGATTGATCACCGAATTCTTCTAATCTGTCGAAAAGCAATCTCTTTTCCATAGTGTACCGATGCAGTCATTTAAGTGTTAATAAACTTTCCGAATTCCATTTTCAGGACCCGGTCGGCATGGTGGAAGTACCGATCATCATGGCTGATGGCGATGACCGTTTTTCCCTTCGCCTTGAGATCCTTTAATAAGACCTCGTAGAAATAGTCCTTATAGGTCGGATCCTGATCGGCCGCCCATTCGTCAAACGCATAGATGGGACGATCTTCCATTAGCGCGACCACCATGGCGATTCTTTTTCTCTGGCCGGTGGACAAATGGATGGTGCTAAATTGTTTGCCAACGACTTCGGTTTTCTGATGAATATCCATGACAGTCAACAGCTCGTTGACTTTGTCTTCATTCACGGCGTCAAAACCGTATAGGCGTTCAAACAGATGGAAATCGGAGAAGATGGTGGAAATCATCTCCCGATAAGACGGGTATTGGGGCCGAGTCAGCAATCTTCCATCCAGGCTGATCTTTCCGGAATCGGGGTAGTACAAACCGGTGATAAGCTTTAGCAGAGTGGTTTTTCCGCTTCCGTTCCCACCGACAATGAAGAGAACCTCCCCGGATCGAACCGAAAAATTGAGGGGGCCGAGAGTGAAGATCGATGTTTTCTCGGCATCCCGGTATTGAAACACCACTTCCTCATAGCGAATCTCTTTGAATGTGGTGATTTTTCTTTCGGACACTTTTTCTTCCCCCTTGCCGGCAGCGTCCAGTTCTTCTTCCAGATGATAAAGGGTCCCGATGGACGCATTCACTCTAAAGAGTTGGGGTATGGCTGACACGATCATAAAAATCGGCCCCATGATGAAGAGGATGGCGGCAGTAATCCGTATGATGAGTTCACTGTAGGCCTCCCCGAGCCGGGGCATGAGAAACCCCACAGCGGCCAGCAACAGATAAAAACTGATTTGGGTAAACAGGGTTTTCGTGACAAAACTGACCTGGGTGTTGATATTAATCTGTTCTGCTTCGGAAATCACCTGGACAAGAAAATCCAGATGCTCTTTATTTCTCGCTCGATTCATTTTCAGTTCTTTAAAACCGTTCAGCGTATCATTGAGCATGTCGCAGAATTGGCCTTCCATGGCCATGGCTTTCTGGTAATCTTCGGAAAATATCTTTTCGTGGTAGTAATACATGACGGCGATGACAATAATCGCGATCCCGGTTAGGATGAAGGCGAGTTTGGAGAGAATGCCGATATAGATGAGACAGAAGAATACCATCACGCAGGATTGAACGCTGCTGATGAGCAGAAGGGCCAGAATAGAAATGAGATTGGTATTCTGGGTAATCTTTGTATAGAGATCGGCGATTCCCATATTTTCAAGATAAATCAGCTCACAGGCTCTGATTTTCTCGGCAATTCGGCCCCGAATTTTTCGGATCATGTTTTCGGTAACCGTAGACGCCCTCACCAGCGTATACCGCTTGCCGATCATGGCGATGCAAAAGGCAATCCCGTACATCATCAGGTAACGAAAGTTTAACGGATCCATGCTTGCCGTGTTGGCCACGGCAATGATTATGCCCAGCACGCACGCTTCTGCGATGGCCGACGTCATTGCCATAAAGGCAAGAGAAGTAATGGATACCTCGGATTCGACCTTGAAAAACTTGATCAGATTCATTTTATCCTCTCAACCTGTCCGCACACCGAACTCTCGCGAACCTTTTAATAACGTGCCGAAAATGGATCCCATCATGGAGGTCGTTCAAATCACCAATGACCTGCTTTTTATGGATCTGTTGTCATCCCATGCTATCTTCTTCCGGTTTATAAATGTTCGGGTTCAAATTCCAGAATATTGCGGGAGTCTTCTTTATTCTTCTCCCGGGAAGGAATCATGGAAAACGTCACGGCAAAAGGGATTCGGTTCCGTCCCTTGAGGCTTTCACATTTCGAGTAGAACTCATTAAACAGATCTTCAACTTTCCGCTTGAATTTGATGAGTTCCTCCAATGGCGCCCGAGCCGAGTAACTGCCGGTGAGAAAGGGTATGGAAAATGAACCGGATTTCAATAAGTTTAATCCTTCGCGATTCCGTTCGTTGATCCATGACACCATGTAGGACAAATAGTAATCGAGATCATCTTCAGACACGTCCGGCCAGTTCTCAACGGCAATGGTGTACAATTTTTCCGTAATCCCTTTGGGCCCGGGTCGGGTTCTGTGAAGCTTAATAATCCCGACTTCGAGTAATAACTTCACATGATAATGAACTGCCGCATTGGACATGGAAAGCAGGGCTCCGAGCTCCTGTTGCGTTCGGGGCTCACCGTCTCTGAGAATATCCACGATTCTATTCCGAACAGGGTGGCGAAAGACTTTTTTACTCTTCTTCTCTTTCAGTTTCATTTCATCATCCGTTTCTGCTGTTTCTGTTTTTTTCAACTCAGCCATGGACAAAGATATGTATGGCATAGCCCCTCACTTTCATGAATGAATTGGGATCGAAATAAACCAGGAGTTTGAGTTCAAACAACAATGAAAGATCAATCCCTTATGAATTAACAATTAATCGTTAATAAACAATTAAATATTAATCGTCAAG
>DUZK01000121.1 GCA_013349495.1 Deltaproteobacteria bacterium | reverse complement strand
GTTCAGAGTTCTGGTTTCAAAGCAATCATCGAGTATCCAGTATCCAGTATCGCGAATCGGTGACTCACCATCTGTTAATATCTGCGCCAATCAGCGTCCTATTTAGCTTCTAACTGAAAATTTCTTCGCAAGGTCGTTATCCACCACGTACATGCAGACTTCCCTTGCCCCTTTTTCCTTGTATCGGAACTTGGCTTCGAGGTTTTGAATCAGAGAGGTAACGTCGTTTTGAATCTTCCGGTCATAGGTTTTAAAGGATTTTGAACCGTAATCTTTGATGGCGAGCCTGAAGTTTTTATTTTCCAAAAATGGATCCATCACATTCTCTTTCAGGTTGTGAATGTAACGCTCCTTCAGGGAGTTAAAGATCTTGGAATCAATAATTGATTTTCCCTCAACGAGTATTTCTTGTGTGAGGGTTTTGGTGGTGTATTCCTTCTGGCAGTCTTTCCTGAACGCAACCTTCTTCTCTTTTTCGATACCGGTCCCCAGGATCCTTTTTTCGATATTATCGAGATACTCTTCGGTAACCTCTATCTTCTCTCCGGTATACGTGCAGGTTTCCGCGGAACCGAATTCGAAATTGACGGCAAAGAGATAATTTTGAATGTCCCTGTCGATGAGTTCTTCGTTATAGTAATAGAGGGATTCCTTGACTTCCTGCAGCACCGTATAATCGTACATTCCGAGTAGAGAATCCAGGAATCCATCGGGGATGAGCTGACTCACCTTTTTAGGAGCCTTGGTAAAAAACTGGCATAAATTGGACATGTTAATGAGTTTGTCCTGCTCGGCATAGGTGGAGTAAAACTTGTTGAATATTTTGATGGAATCCCGACCGGAAATACCTTTGATTCCTTCTGTTTCCGATTCCGATATGATGCTCCGGCGGCGTCTGGCCGTGAACCGTTTTCGATCTTCTTCGCTCAACCACGGGGGAATATGTCCGGTATATATTTCCATCTTGAGAAGATGAAGATTGTTATCACAGTAGTGATTGTATTTTGAATGATTTTCTATCCATTCGATGAGTGCATCGGATTTGAGGTTTAACCGGGACGAGATAATCACACGGGCAAAATTGTGAAGCACCCTGGGTAGAAATTGATCATCTATATGCTTCCCGAAGACGTTTCTGTAAATTTCCACCTCTGTATTCAGATCCATGACATAGGGAATATTGATATATTCGATCCGATCCGAGAAAGACTGGATATCCTGGATTTCTTTTTTGTCTTCCGGATTGATCAAAGCCAGGAAAAGAGAACTGACATTCTCTTCGATATCTTCGACTTTGTGAACTCCTTCGCTGATGATGTTGTGAAGCTCGATTAATCGCTCGGTATTGTGGGACTTGATGTCCATCAGGGCATAGATGCCGTTATTGGTTTTGGCATAACGGGAGAAGATATACTGCACCTGGTTGCTGTCTCTTAAAAGGGTGTTGATGCGTCCTTGAAGGATCTTATTGCTCAAGACATTTTGTTTTACGGGTTTATCACCCGGATTGAAGACGCTGATTCCGTCCCCAAGGCGCCGGTTGAATCCATAGGAGCGCGCGTACACCATTTTGAACACATTTTTGGGTTGCTTCAATACACCGAGCAGGGCTTCGTATAAGGATTCGCAAATGGTGCAGCAGGTGTCCCGGAAGATCCAGTCGTATTCTTTTTCGGTAAAGAGTTTCCATTTGAGTTCATTGTTTTCCAACAGGTCGTCGAAGAATTCCCGACGCAGATGTTTCGGAATGATCAGAATGGGATGATCATGACTGGGACAGGGGACCTCAATCTGATCTTCTGTAGACAGTAAAGCGTTTTTTGCATTCAAGATTTCAAACTGATCTCGGTACCCATCTTCCTGCATGTGTAACAGTTTCTCAAACACAGAGAGGGTGGCACGGTCATTAAAGCGGCCGAGTATCTCACGGTTTAAACGCCAGACGGTTTCATACCTGATTCCGCCTTCTGAATTTGCATATTCTTCAAACTTCGTAAGCAAATTATTCAGAAACGTGCTCTTTCCGCATCCGTGGGGTCCTTCGAAAATATAGATTTTGTTCTGCTGGGCGCCCCGTCTTAAGGCTTCCACCAGATTTACCAATCGATTGGCGAAAAGCCTGTCGGCAAAGAACGGGTTGTCGGATCCTTCGACAAACAATTGACTGCAATCATAAGCAACATAATTGATGGATTCCGGATCATCCTGGTATTCATCCCGGCCTGAACCCACATAGGTCTTGATCATGTCATGGAAGACCTGAAAGACGCTGCGGATCACCGTGTGGGGATCATTCACCAGAATGCTTAAGAAACTTTCAAAAGGGATCGGGGTTCTCTGGTCCCATCCGTCGTCTCCTGATTCGAGATGCTCCATTGCCTTTTGAATATTTTTCAGTTCAATCGGAAGCCGGGTTACAGGACTTGCTTTGTGAGCTTCCGATTGTTCATCGTGTAGATGACGCGTTGCCATGATATTTCCTTTTGGTTTTGCTCTTTGAGCCCTGCCGGAAGAAATCCCACCCCGTACGGGGCGCCGTTTGATTCGGATTTGGACGCCACTTCACTGGTTTCGAGCTTAACCGGTCCGCCCCACAGGTATTCAATGCCCAGCAGTGTGTTGGTAATGAATTCTTTCACCAGGGGCTTTTCTTCGAAGCTGTGAACGAGAGGCAGGGTGTTGTCGTCATTCTTTTCCGGATTCACTTGAATATGCGGCGGATGATATAACGAATCCAGGAGCATTTGGCGGTAGTCTGCAGCCTTTCGGCTTTTCACGTAATACTCCCAGACCCTCTTTTCCGGGTTGATCCTTTTACCGGCGACAAATAGTTTATAATGGTTGATGAAATCCTGATCGACAAAGGTATTGATAAACATGAAATCGCAGAAGTTCTCGCGAACCTTGAAAATGAAATCCCTGCCGTTTCCGGTGGATGCATCGAATTTTTTTCGGGATTCCGCATCCAGCAGGTTATGGAATTCAAAGGAGTATTTTCCTTTATCCGATTTTTCTTCGATTTCGTTAAACATGCGCATACCCAGGGCATACGGGTTCAGACCCACACGGGGCAACGCCGTCACCTTTGCATTGACCCTGGCAAAATCGACCTCATGTCCGTTGATGCGGTCGTCCTGTAAAAAGAGGGTCTCATGCCAGAAACTGGCCCACCCTTCATTCATAATTTTGGTTCGAATCTGCGGTTGAAAAAACAGAGAGGTTTTCCGGACCACTTCAACAATGGATTTCATCCACTTATTCTCATTCTTGTTTAAAAGCTCCGAGCGGGCCAGGAGAAACTGGAGTAAATCGCGGTGCCCGTTTTTCTTGTCTTCCAGATGCTTTTGATAAAGGTTGTCGAACTCCGGACACTTCTTTCCCACCTCGGCGAAGAATACCTGCTCTCCCAATTTTTTGCTGTCCCTGGTGCATGAATTGTACCGCTCGATTTCCTTGATGTATTCGTTGGCCTTCACCTTTTTTGCGGTTTGCAGGAATATATCGAAATAATAATTCAGGCGCTTGGATAACGATTCACTTAGCCGGTACGTGATATGGGACAGTTCTTTGTGAAATCCAACCAGATTGTCGATTCCACGGGAAAATTCGATAATATAATCCACCCACCGCCCTTTATCAGACCTCAGCTTGGAAATGAGGCGTTTGTCCGAGAGCGCCTGACCGGTAAAGTCGTCGTCCCAGGTGTGCCTGAAAAAGAGGTTGTTCTGAAAGAAATCGACATGCGCCAGGACATGATAGAAAATCATCACATTCAACCAGTCCGGATTGTTGTCATTGTAATAAGAGATGGCCGGCCGGGTGTTGATGACCGTTTCATAGGGATTGTGGGGATAGAGTTCGTATTTGCCCTTCTCCTTAAGGACCTCCACATCATGAACCCAATAGTCGTAAAGGGTTGGTATCATGGCCTTGGGTGTCAGCTCCAGAAGATCTCTGTTGGTCACGATATATTCGAGGGTTTCATCCTCAAAGCGGAGCCCCGCCTCCCGGGCTCGCTCCTTGCAACCCTCCATAATCTTTTTGGTATGTTGATTGATGAGGTCCATGGTATTTTCGATGTTTGATTTTCAATTTACGAATTGTGAGTTTAGATTCGAGATAATATAAACTGATCACCTATCTCAAATTTCATATTCGTTCTCCAATTTACTCCGATATCAGGTTTTTAATTCCTTCAATGAGTCGCGTCTCGTCCGCATCTTCCTGCATGACATCCAGCCGGATGAGCTCCTTTTTCTCGGTGAGCAAGCCCGAACTTTTGATATACCGTTCCACCTCGCTGCTGCGGCCGGAACCGGCGCTATGTTCGGCGATGGTCACCCCCACCCGGTTTGAGTAGGTCAGCATCTTTTTTATTTCCGGGATGGCCTCTTTGCCGTCGGTATCCCAGTCATCCCCATCCGTACCGTGAAACACATAGATATTGTAATCCTGAATCAGATTCTCTTTTTCGACGATTTCGTTTACCAGGTGAAAAGCCGATGCCACCCGGGTACCTCCGGCAACACTGGAGTTGTAGTAGTTATAGAAATCGGGCACTTCTTTTGCTTCCGTGTCATGCAAAATAAATCGGGATTCCACCTGGCGCGCATACTGGTAAATGAGCCAGCTGTAAATCAAAACATGCTGGGTCACAATTTGTTCCGTGGACTTTCCCGCCATGGAACCGGAATAGTCTCTTAAGAAAAAAACCATGGCCTGGGATTCGTAGTCTTTTTCTCGAGATAGGATCCGGTAAATCCGATCACTGGGTGCAATGAGAAAACCGGTGGAATCGATATTCGAGCGATCCGGGATGTTGCCCAAGATGATGTTGGTTTCTATGATTTTTCGAAGCGTTGCCTTCTTGTCCAGGAGCTGTCCGAAACCCTGGTGTTTGTCCGTCAGATCATAGGTATAACGCGTCAGGGAGTGCTTCTTTCCCTTATCCTTTAAATTGGGCAGTTCGAATTTATCGGTAAGGATTTTGCCCAGATCGTAAGCGCTGGACTCCAGATCGTGCTGCCCCCCGTCTCCTTCTCCAGGTCCGCTTCCGGATCCGTTGGGGTCATGAATCGGCTGCTCACCGATTACTTCTCCTTCTTCCCCGTCTCCGGTTCCACCGGATGCCTCTTCTTCTTCCTGGGTACGGATCTTGTCATGAATGAGTTTTTCTTCCACCGTAGTGGGAACAACAACGACCTTGTCTTTTTTGCCCTTTCCCGGCTTGATCAAGCGGCCGATCCGAATTTTTCTGGGGAATCCGTCCTTTTCCCTCTGGTTGTCCCTTTCCAGCAGTTCGTCGATGGAGCGGATATTCGACGCATACGGTTGATTCAGGCCGGTTACGGATTGGAGGACGGATAAGTCCTGATAACGATATACGGATTCCGGGTTCAATGATGTCGATTCGGCATGATCATGGGGCGAGGGCGATGGGATAAAGTGTGAGTTATCATCTTCAAGTTCCGAACGTATGATTCGGTCCTTCTCCGAGCTGATACCGGCAGCTTTGAGCTCCTGGTAGTATTTGGAATTTTTATTGCTCATCTTCCTGGGTACAGAAATATTCAATGGTTTTTAGAGCACAGGTTCTGCAGTAATTGAGCTTGCTCAACATGGTATCGATCATGCGATCGTAGAGTTTCTGATTTTCTTCATTTGTACGATTGGCAAGCGCGCCGATAAGGCTTCCGGCGCCGGCGATATCCGATTTGAGCCGCACATCGGTGACCGCTTTTACCAGCTCCAGGTTGTCCATGAAATCATAGTCCGGATTGACCGAGATCTTCTGCCCATAGATTTTACGGATGGACGTTCTGAATGCCTCCCGTTGTTCTTCGGTTTTAAGGCCCAGTCTTTCTTCCACACTCTTTATATACCGTTCGTCGATCTTAAACGCTTTGAGCTCTCCGGATTGCGGGTCCTTGTATTTCCACATTTTATCAGGACCGAGATTTTCAGCATCGATGCCGATGATCATATTGACATAATTCATGACGTCTTTTCGGATGGCATGGGGTTCATCCATATAGGCATTGAACATCTCCGTCATAATCCGCTCCCGGTACAAGCCTTTTCCGATTTTTAAATCTTCCAGATACTTGGCCCTGTCATTGGCATCCGGGACATAATCGAGGATAATCCGTTCAACGGTTTTAAACATGTCGTAGGCAAACATGCACCGCCCCTCATTGGTTTCCGAGCTTTCGATGAGAAGCTGGACGGCCCGTCCCAGATTTCGCTGCCCCAGACCCTTCTGACCGAATCGTTTGGTGATCTCCGGATCCTGGGCCAAGATGTCGATGACTTCTGCCAGGGTTTTGATGCTCTTCTCTCCGGCCACTTCCCCGGCAGCCAGTTTCATGGTCTCAACCGGTGTCAGCTTTTCAGACCGAGGCAGGCGGCTCAGCACCACAGACACCGAGGCGGCGTAGTTTAAATTTGGATCGATGTGAAGTTTTTCCCGCGTCAGGGTTGTTTTGGTTTCATTTCCGATGGCATAGGCGGTGAGTTCTGCCTGAAGCTTGTAGTCGGTGTTGTGGCTCACATAGCAGATTCTACACCGGTCTACGATAGGCGCTTCTTCTTTTTCAGCGAGGAATCGGTTGAACTCCGAGTTGTTGCTGGTTGCAATGATCAATGTATCGATGGGCCATTTATAGCCGTCGATTTCGATCATGCGGTTTTGAATGACCCCCAAGTAGACCTGGACCAGGTCTTTTTTATTTTTATAGATTTCATCGCTGAAGTGGATACCCCCTCCGGCAACTCTTGCCAGAGCCCCCCGTCGCAGGTCGAACCGGTAAGGGTTGTTGGTGTCGCTGATGTGAAGCAACCGCTGGATCGATTCTTCTCCCAAAAGATCGACGGCAGAAGAGGTGATTTTATCTTTAGCCGGGTATTTTCCGGTGATGGTGCCCAGGCTTTCGGTCAAGGGAACCGGGACAACATGGAGAAACTCCAGAACCTTATCAATATTTCCGTCACAGAACGACCGGATATCATTCAAAATATAACCGCTGCAGGCACCTAATGGGCGGTAATTTTCATAGAAGGTTTCGATTTCCCGATCTGAAAATCCAACCGACTTTGCCAGAAATTCTCTGCTTTCATCCCGGGTATCAAACAGATTCATGGCAAGAATCATGGGGTCTTCATAGGTCTGGGATTCGATGCTTTGAATCCTCCCATAATGGCCTAGTTGTTCCAGATTGGAGAATTTAAAGGTATATTTTCGATTTTTTTCTCTTGCCAAAAAATCTCTGTACTTCCCGCACAGGTATTCAACCAAAAAGGTCTTACCATTGCCGGGTTCTCCCACCAACACATACGCCATTTCTTTGGAAGACCCGTCTTCGGCGGCGTCTTTAACAAAAGAAACAAAGCTATTGATTTCATCGTACATTCCGATCACATGTTTTCCGCTGTTACGGAAGATACTGAAATCATAAGTTGTTCTTCCCTTCACCACGATCTTTTCGATACTGCTTTCGAGAATCATTCTGGCTACACCCTGGAAAGCGTTTTCAAATATTCGATCGCTATTTTTAATTGCGGTGAGGTGATGATGGAGTGTAGTTGGTCGGTGTTTCATTTTATCCCCCATATTGATGGTGTCATGTATTCATTCTCTATTGATTAACTGATGCAAGAGTCAGGCCAAATCCGCATGACTTGCCGGTAGAAATTTTAATGTCGGAATTACGAAGTACTTCAATATGATATCTGCTGTCAGAGATGGACGGAGAAGAAGAACGATTGAGACCTCGGAAGAAAATGAGAAGCATAGACGAAGATCGAGCCGGACTCCCGTCATTTATCTGCCGGTGTAGAAGATATTCTAAACCGAACAGCAGAATAAAAGGCTTGACTGGTATTACCAAGCATATCTGTGCGCGTCTGCGTGAGTCTGCGGCTATTCAGAATATTTTTTGATGAGCAGAAGCGTGTTGCCTGTGACGGTCAGGCTGCTCATGAGCATGGCGGCCACTGCCACCAACGGGGACAACAGGCCGAAAACGGCCACGGGAATGCCGATAACATTATAGATTAATGCCCCGGTTAAATTCTGCAGGACCTTGCGATTAACCCCTTTAACCAGCGACAGAAAATCGAGAATCTGAACGGGGTTCCCGCGCATGAGGGTAATATCGGCCGCATCCTTGCCCAGATGACTGCCCGAATGAACAGCAAAGGAAAGATCGGCCTGAACAAGGGCGAGGGCATCGTTGATTCCGTCTCCCACCATGGCCACCGACCGCCGCTCTTGTTGCAGTTTTTTTATAAATTCCGCTTTTTCCCGGGGCAGTCGGCTCCCCAGAGATTCATGAATACCGATGGCATCGCCGATGGCTTTAGTGGTTTCTTCGCCGTCTCCTGAAACCATTGCTGTTCCATAGCCTTTTGCATGGAGAGACTGAATCATTTCCGGTACTCCTTTCCGGAGACTGTCCCCGAAAACAAATACTGCACAGAGGGTTTCATCAATGCTCATGTATACGGCGGATTCTTCTCTCTTCAGGTCGGGCAGTTCAACGGGTTCAAACGGGTTTATTATAAACGCCTTTGATCCGATTTTAATCTGCTGTTGATTGTGAAAGCCTGATATGCCGTTTTCTTTAACTTCAATACTGTCGAATCGTATGTTCGGTTGATTAAGGATTCCGCGATCTTGTGCCGCCCTTAAAATTTCTGTTGCAATATAATGGTCTGACTCGCGTTCCAGGCCTGCGGCCATTGAAAGTATATGGTTTTCGGTTTCGGGCGGAAGAGCCTGGATTCGGAGCAGGTCCCACCGGCCTTTCGTGACCGTACCGGTTTTATCGAAAATAAAGGTATCGATTTTTTCCATCTGTTCGAATGCAAAAAAATTCCGAACCAGGATGCCTTTACTGCTTGCTACGGATATTCCGGCAACCCGCGCCAGCGGAATGGCAATCCCCAATGCACAGGGACATGATATCACCATGACGGTAACGGCTCGAATCATTCCGATTTCAAGGGATCCTTTGATAAAAAACCAGATGATTCCGGTTCCCAGGGCCAGGATCAGAATCCCGGGTATGAAAAACCGGAGAATCCGATCGGTTTTTCCTTCAAACGCGGATTTTTCTGAAAGGGCGTTTTCCATAATCTGAATCATTTGCCCAAGGGTGGAATCTTTTCCGACCCCTTCAGCCTTGACGGTTAGATCTCCGTTGACAATACGGGTTCCACTTCTGAGTCGGTCCCCTTTCTTTTTTCTGACCGGTTCGGCTTCACCGGTCAGGGTCGATTCATTGATGACCCCTTTACCTTCGGTGATAAGTCCGTCGGCAGGAACCGTCTCGCCGGAGATCACACGAAAGATGTCGTTTCCTTTCAGCAGTCGAGACGAAACGTATCGACCGACCGGAAACCGCTCGGTGCACATTCGTACTTTTGTGGGCAAAAGTTCGAAATAACTCTCAAGGGTTGCCTGTACCCGATCCTTGGCTCTCCGCTCCAGCATCTTTCCAAGGAGGGTCAATGTAATCAGCATGGAAGCGGTATCGAAATAGAGGTGAATGCTGCCTGAAAAAAGATTTATCAGGCTGTAGCCGTATGCACTCAATGACCCGGCCGCGATCAGGGTTTCCATGCTGAACGCAGTCGACCGGAATCCCTGCCCGGCCTTTTGAAATATCCGCCGTCCACCGTAGAAAAGCACAACGGTTGCCATGATAAACGGCGGCCAGGAAAGCTTATGGATGGATTCATGGGTGAGACGGGTAAAGAACCCGGAATAGAGGGCAAAGGAGAACATCATGATGTTCATGGTAAAAAAGGCGGAGATCAACAGGCGTATGAACTCTCTGCGGGTTTCCACCGGCTCCATATCCGTTTCCGAAACGATGGATTGATAGCCTAAGCTTTTGATTTGTTTTACAATTTGATCCGGGGAGGTTTTAATGGGGTTATATTCACATTTGAGGCGGTCGGTTGAAAAATTGCATGATACGCTCAATATACCCGGCATCTTCTTCAGGGTCTCTTCGATGACCCAGGAACAAGCCGGGCACCACATGTCATTGACCCTGCAGTTTAATTCAAGTCCACCCTCAGGTTTGATTTCTGTTTCAATCAAACCATCCGAGACATGACGCGCAGCATCCTCCCTTATTTCTTTTAGATCATTTTCTGTTCTCGGAATAATCCCGAGTTCCAGACATTTCTTGAACAGGGCGGTGTCTCTGAAACCATCGGGATCCGGCGAATCGGATGCTTCCATGAGCATCAGAAAGACGTGCTTGCATCCGATGCAGCAGAATCGGAAATGCCGGTCTTCCGAGTCTATTGCGATGGTATTCTTGCGAAGGAGGAGCCCGCAGAGATCACAGACGTCAGAGGAGGCTCTCATTTTTTGGCCGGTTCGGGCGGTTTCTCAGATTTAATCGGCTTTTGTGTTTCTCTGATCCCCAAAGATTTGACGTAGGCGATGATTCGCCATCGTTCAAGAACGCGAATGGTCGATGCCAGTGCAGGCTGGCGTCCTCCCTGCACACCGTAGCTGATTGCCTGAAACAGAATACCTTCCGGATGAGACTGTACTTTTTCGCTTCTTAAATCCGTGGGCAGAGGATAGAAGCTTTGTCCCACGGTTCCGTTTCCGTCATGATACTTTCCATGGCACTGGGCGCAGAATGTGAAGTATTCGATTTTTCCGAGTTCAATATCCTTGGGATTTCCTTTAGCCAATGGGGATTTCAGTTCTTCTCCAGGGGTCTCCCGGTAGATGATTTCTCCTCCCATGAACGGAACAACGCCTGACTCCATAATCGGCAGCGGCTCTTCGTGGGGACGAACCGATGGGGTTTCCCACATACGACCGTATTTAAAATGGTTGTCGTAGTGGGTAAGCGCTCCATACGCACCGAGTATTAAAACTCCGACCAGGATTATGAGAAAAACGATTTTTTTCATTTATTCCCCTTTATCACCTCTCACATGCTGGGGGTAGGGCAGCAGTTGATACATGGAATAGGGCGACTCCCCCGGTACGTCCTGGACCGGGCGGTAATCCCACGTCGGCTGTCCGGCATCTCCGATTACCTTGTAGCAAAACAAGCTGTAAAGAAGAAAGGAGAGTGCAAGGATGATTATAAAAATCCAGGTTTGGATCACGGATTCTTTCGTTGTCTCCATTTATATCTTCACCCCCAGTAGACCGATTCCCAAGGCGTAAAGGATCGCCCAAAGCAGAAAGCCGACGATGATTAGGATCAAAAACAGAGGAAACGGAGAATTCTTTGCTTCGATCCCTCCGGGATATGTATGGACAATCCGTTTTTCTCTCTCCTCGGAATCCGTTCCTTTAAAATACATGCGTGAAAATGCCGTATATGCCAATATGATAAAAAGAACAGTCGGAATGAAAAAGAGTATGATGTGCTGAAAATTTAAAAGTGGAAAATATCTCATAACCTTATCCTAACCGGGACAAGCCGGAATTAAAAATGAAAAAATCTCTAAAACTAACGTTTGCGCAATAAGCGGCAAGATGCTGGATACTTGATGCTTGAAACTTGGGAAAGGTATTCTGTCAATTTTAAATAGATCCAATCCGTTCTTATCCAGTTTCAAGTTTCAAATTTCCAGTTTTTTTTACATAAAAACAGACACTCATTAAACAATCGACAACGTTTTGTCGAGTTTGCGCTACCAAGCGCCTATATCATGAACGCATAGACCATTACCGATACGCTCACCATCAGAACAAAGGCCATCAGACTATAGAGTAAGTAAGACTGATAACGGTTGTTTCTGGATGCGGTAACAACACCGGAATCTTCAATATCAACAAGCGGGAGAAACTTTGCCCGCTGCTGGTCCTTGAATTGTCCGTTTTTGATTGCCCAAAACAAAAAGCCGAGGGTTATGAAAAACCCGATAATCAAATAGAGTATGAAGAATGAGTAATACATGGTTTAGTTCCGGGTTCTGCGTTCAAAGTTCAAAGTTTTAGCTCCGAGTTGCGTGTTCTTGGTTCAATGTTAAGCGTTCAGAGTTCAAAGATCTGAGTTCTATGTTTAAAACGGGCTGAGTGGCGATTGACCCCAAACCCTGAACGCTGAACTCAGAACTCAGAACTC
>DUZK01000120.1 GCA_013349495.1 Deltaproteobacteria bacterium | reverse complement strand
CTGGTGTTTCTCAGGCAAGCCGCCGCGTTGCGTTGCAAATCAAAGACGATAAAAAACTGAAAAAAAAGATCGATAAAATTATTTCAGATCTCAACTTGTCAACTGTGTAGGCCTGACACCTATGCCGTCTTGGCGGATGGGGGCGGGCTAGGCGACTTTGTGGAATTTCGGATAGGCAAAGAAGAACACCGTGGCAAAGAGACAGAGAAGCAGGCCGCCGATCTCAAGAGAAGCAGCAGTGCCGATACTCTCTGCGATTGCCCCAAAGGGGACGGCGCTCAGGGGCATGATGCCAAATGTCATCATGGCCATGCTCATAATGCGCCCGCGCATTTCGTCTGAGGAATATAACTGCATGAGGGTCATATTGAGCGACATGAAAACCGCACTCATGAGCCCCACCAGAAACAAGGAAGGTAACGCCGAGCTATAGGAGAGGCATCGAGAGAAGATCACCACTGACAGCCCCCAGGCGAAGCCATTGGCCACGAGAAAGGCTCCCCGCCTTTTCAACTGGCGAATGGAAGCGAGGATCAGGGCGCCGGTAAGAGATCCGATTCCCATAGCCATCATCAACAGGCCCAGCCCGTCTGCTTGGGCATTCAAGGCTTCTCTGGCCCATGCCGGTACCAATGCAATGTAAGGAAACCCGAAAAGGGCGGGCACAAGACACATAATCACCAGTCCCAGAAGGGTGGGATCCCCTTTCGCATATTTAAACCCATCGAGGATATCGGCGGCAACACCCTTGCCGTTGCTGCCGGCAGGTGGCCTCGCTGTCCGGATCATGGCCGTGAAGAAGACGGAAGCGGCATAGACGCAGCCAATCAAATAGAACACCCTGGCAGTGTCGAGATATATGATCAGCAACCCCGCCAGAGCCGGCCCGGCAACCCGGCTCAGGTTCATCCCGGCACTACTCAGGGAGATGGCGTTCATCAGGTCTTTCCCCGGGACAATATCCGAAATGATCGATTGTCTGCTGGGCATGTTAAAGGCGGCCAGGGTGCCGTTGACGAATCCGATTACGATGAGATGCCAGAAGTGGATCAGTCCCGTGATATCTAATGTGGCCAAGAGGAACGTCATGATGGCATTTCCGCTTTGGCTCATGATGATCATTTGCCTTCGGGCGACGCGGTCTGCCAGTACACCTCCCAACAGGGAGGCAAAGGTGAGGGGCATGGCAAAGGCCATCATTACCAGAGACAGAGCGAAAGGCGAGTCGTCTGTAAGCCGAAGGATAAGCCACCCTCTGGTGATTTGTTGCATGGTTATCGCCATGAATGAAGTGGCTGTGCCCAGCCATAACCAGCGGAAATCCCGATATTGAAAGGAATGAAAGGCGGGGAATCGCTTCCAGAGGTGACGGCGGTCCGCACTTCCGTCTGCATCTTCTGTGTGTCCCTGGGGTGTCGGGAAAACCTGTGGATCCAAAATATCTCCTCAATTATAGATTATCTGAAACGTCCCGATCAAGAGGAAGCGGAAGCGCCTCACATGAACCCAAACACTTAAAACATAAGCCTTGCAAATGGGCAGGAAAAGTATCTTGCGTCTCATTAACATAAGGCGAGACAGTTTACACGTCAAATTTTTGAAAGCCTAGAGAAAACCCAAAACAAGTAGCGTTGCAGACTCGCTCTGTCTCCGAGTCTATAATCCACAATCTTTTTGGGGGCCAATTCTATTTCGCGAGAGAACGCGGACACCCTTAAATAAGCAAATAGCTTTAGATAAAAAAGGACTTCCTTGTCTTTTTTAAGGATGTGCCGGGTAACCCGCGGACGTCACAGCCAGGGATTAGGTCCAGACTTAAGTCAAAGATCGGGAATTTGCCTCGGAATCACGCCGGACCAGAAGCTTGGTCCTCTCTTTGAAGAGGACCTCCATTTTGTTCGGAAATAATAGCCTCTTGACCAGGCCCACGCCAAAGGGGGCGTGAGTCACCTTTTCACCGACTCCGAAACAGCCGTCAAAGGAATAGAGCTTGGCAGGGAGGTGTTTGCACGACTCTATTGCACTTTCCCATTCAGCGGCGACCGATCTTGATTTCTTGGACACAACGCTTTTGGTGGTTTTTTTCCTTATTGAAGAGCCTCTGAGTTCCTTGGTGAGTCTGTAGTTATGCTCTTTCTTGCAGGTCCTGCAAAGCACCCTCAGAATCTTTTCACCGTCAACGGCGACAATCGAATGGATAAGACCCATTTTGCAGCTTGTGCAGTAGGCGACGACGTCTTTTGCCACTTGATTGCCCATGATTTCACCTATATTCGATGTTTGACGTTTCGCCTATTTAGCGTCCGGCCACAGCTGCTTTCTTCTTTGATGAGCGGTTTAAGTGCCTCTGCTGTGCTGAAAGGATGTTCAATCGCAAGTTCCATAGAATTTTATTTGTTCGCTGACCACCCATTTGATCTTGTCGGCAACATTTTTGCCAATGCCGTATACCTTTTATATATTTTAGGGCATACAAGTCCTCTGAGCACTTAGCTTTAAATACGAGGATCAGATGCTCAACCAGGGCACTACAAGTAGTGAATTTGATGTTTATGAGCCGCGGAACCAACGGGCAAGCCATTATTTTCGTTATGTTGAACCTCATTTTGAGCAACTTGAGGGGTTGTGGGATGATCGCTATGCGAATCGATATGGGTTTTGGCGGCCTTATGTGAGGGATGTGATTTGGCGAACCGGCACCAGTTTGACTCATACAACATATTGAATCAATTTGTTATTGACACACAAGCCCTGTTTCGGCATACTTGCGACCATAAAAAGCAACTTCCTATCAATCAGGAAATTTTTGATGACCTACCTTGACCGTGCGAATGCGCTGAAAGATAAACTGATTGCAATCCGCCGCGACCTGCATATGCACCCGGAACTCGCTTTTCAAGAAGTGCAGACGGCGCAGCGCGTTGCGGAAACATTGCGTGATCTCGGCATCGAGTACGAGACCGGCATCGCCAAGACCGGTGTCGTCGCGTATCTCGGCGAAGGCAAACCGCGCTTTGCGCTGCGCGCTGATATGGACGCCCTGCCGATCACCGAAGCGAATGATGTTGAATACAAATCGCAGAGCCCAGGACTGATGCACGCGTGCGGACACGATGCGCATATCACGTGCTTATTGGGTGCCGCGATGATTCTCAGCGAAGATTTCAAGCAGGGCAAGTTGAAGGGATCGGTGAAATTGTTGTTTCAACCGGCAGAAGAAAAGGCAGATGGTTCAGGAAACAGCGGCGCCAAATTGATGGTCGAAGCCGGTGTTTTAAACGATGTACAAGCGGTTGTCGGCTTGCATATCGACAGCATGTTACCCGCGGGCGAGGTACATGTGCGCGCCGGTCCATTCATGGCGGCCGCCGATGCGTTCGAAGCCGAGGTGATCGGACTCGGCGGGCATGGCGCGTATCCGCACACTGCACTCGACCCAATCTGGCTAGCGACGCAGGTGATTAACGCGATCCATGGCATCGTTCCGCGCCGGATGAACCCGGCACAGCATGGCGTCATCTCCGTCTGCACCATCAAAGCGGGCACCGCCGAAAATGTGATTCCGGAATCCGTACGGCTCGGCGGTACGATTCGCAGTTTCGATCCAGATGTCCGCGCCCAACTCTTTGCCGATCTGGAAAGAGCATTTTCAATCACGCGCGCGTGGGGCGGCGATTACAGGTTGAGGATCTCTTATGGTTATCCGCCAACCGTGAACAATGCCAAGATGACCGAGTTTGTGCGCACGATGGCAATCGACGTCGTCGGGGCTGAGCGAGTGAAGGAAGCGGAATTGCACATGGGCGCGGAAGATTTCAGTTACATGGCGCGCGCCAAGCCGGCAACCTTCTTCAATCTCGGCGCAAAAAAGGACAACATATCACGTCCCCATCACAATCCAATCTTTGACATAGACGAATCCACTCTGCCGATCGGTGCAGCGCTGCTCGCCGAAGCAGCCAGGCGATTTCTGACACAGTAAAATCAGAGCCCCGATTTCTCCAAAAGCGAGGAACCGGGTCTCTTGCTAGAATTCACAACCAATTCGCCAGTTTTCTTCTGTGAGACGTCGATACTTTTTGCGGGCAAGGATTTCCAGTTCAGGAACCGCTGTTTATCGTATTCTAATATGATAGGGGACGTTCTGCACGAACGCGTCCCCCATACGCGTCTAATCAGCCATGTCCCCCACTATATGTACGTATTCTGCTTCCTTATTTCCCCAGCACTCGATCCAGGCATGTTGCCAGAGCCTCGATGAGACCCGGGCTATTCTCATACACCGAATCCGGAAAGTTGACCGAACCAGTGGTCAGGCTCGCCATCTCGGGTTTGAGGCGGAGCCTGTCGCACCGCTGCTCATAGGCTGCGCCGGCCCGACCGCCGGTAGAGATCTGTAGGATGAGGCGGGTCCGTTCTTACAATCCCCTGTGGATTTCCTCAAAGAGAGCAAACTCGGTGGATGGGGACTCATCTTCAGGATTCCGCGCGTGGATGTGGAATATGGAAGCGCCTGCCGCTTCGCATCGAACGCCTTCCTCAATGATCTCCGCAGGCGTGATGGGCACGTGGGGGGTCATCTTTCTGGTCGGAAGGGAAGCCCGGTAGGGGCGACGATAATGATCAATTTATCCATGGTATAAGCACTCCAGCCGTCAACATAAGCCAAAATCTAAAATTTATGTCAAGTTTCAACCTATTGTAGCTCCAGTAATAGAAAGGTGCCGGATGCTGGTCTCTGGATACTGGATAAGATCCAGGTTCAGGCCCCGATCAGGGATCAGTGAAGATCTACTTTCGGCCTTATCTCCCTTGTTCTAAAATCATGGATTAATTCCACCATCCTTTCTACGATTAGCTGAAACAGCTTCTCCCCCTTTTCCCGGGTTGCCAGTGTGGCATCGCCGACCACGCCCGTTTTGCTGATTCGGGACCATCGATCCATAAATCCAAGGGGTGGCGCTTCAACCAGGCTTCGCCAGTGAAATTTTGAAATCGGGAAGTCGATCTCCTTAACCGCTTTGCTCTCGTCTACCAGACTTTTGTCCAGATAAAGTACAAGAGAGGTTTCCATTTCCTCTGCATGGGAAATGAACTGGGATTCGCAGATTTCTTTAATTTCTTTTTTGATCAGCGAATAAGGGGTGAGTGTCGCCACGATGGCCTCGGATTTCTCCATGACGATACGCGCAGCCACATCCATAAAAGGCCTATTGGAACCGTGCCCGTTTGCTACAAGAATTCTTTTAAAGCCGTGGCGGGTCAAACTGATTAAGGCATCGGATAGATAGCCGATCAGATTATGGGCGCTAATGGAAATAGGACCCGGAAAGTCCATGTGGTGCTCCACATAGCCGTAAGGGATGATGGGCATCAGGATCACATGGTCTGGAATCTTTTCTGCCGTTGCCCGGCATATTTCATTGATAAGCAGGTTGTCCGTCTCCACGGGCAGGTGAGGTCCGTGATCCTCTATTGCTGCAAAGGGTTGAATGACTACGATATTCTCCTTATCCAGGTCTCTGATTTCAGGCCACGTTAAGTGGGAATACAAAAAACGCTTTTTCATAATGCCCTCCGGGATAGTTATCCAAACGGATCTATAATCCAAACAAAGGTGTTGCACAAATGGATTGATTTGCTTCCCTATTCATCCATAAAAGGCTGGGGTCATCGTTCTTCTATATCGTTTTCCGGGCGGCAGCAAAAGCCTGATCCAAAGCATCTATCAATCGATCCAGAACGGGTTCTTCAACATTCAGAGGTGGCATGAACCGAATGATGTTGCCTCGCACGCCGCACGTATAAACCAGGATCTTTTTCGAAAAGAGATGGGCCACGATGGCGGCGGTTTTTTCGGGATCATGCCGTCCATCGGGTTTGACCAGTTCAATGGCGTTCATGAGCCCAAGGCCGCGAACATCACCGATTTCCGGGAAACGCTGCTGAAGCCGAATCAATTGCTCGCGGAACAAAACGCCCATGGCAACGACCGAATCCAGAAAACCGGAGGCGCCGACGATTTCAAGCTGGGCCAGTCCGGTCGCACAGGCAACGGGATGCCCGCCGAAGGTGGAACCGTGAGAGCCGGGAGGCCATCGGTCCATGATTTCCCTGTTGGCTGCCAGCACAGCCAGCGGATAGCCTCCGCCCACCGCTTTTCCCAAAAGCAAAATGTCAGGTTCGATCCCAAAATGCTGAAACGCAAACATCCGACCGGTCCGCCCCATACCGGTTTGAACTTCATCGAACATCAGCAAAAATCCCTTGTCCCGGCAGAGCGTTGTGAGTGCTTCCATATACTTTTTCGGCGGCACGACATAACCGCCCTCGCCCATAACCGGTTCTAAAAGGATGACGCTTATATCTTCGGATGGGATAAAGTGCTCAAAATCATCCAGCAGGTATGCCAGACAATCCAGAGCGCACGTTTCCGGTTTCTGATGGAAATAGCATCGAAAACAGTACGGATAAGGGGCGAAATAGACCTGCGGCAGAAAAGGCGCATAATGTTTCCGGAATTTAGCGCTGGAACCGGTGACCGAAGCCGCGCCCATGGTCCTTCCATGAAAGGAGCCGCGAAAGGCGATGATGGAGCTTTTGCCGGTGATATACCGGGCCAGTTTTAACCCGCTTTCCACCACTTCGGCGCCCGTGTTTGTAAAGAAGAATTTATCCATCCGGCCGGTCCATTTCCGAAGCTCAGCCGCCAGAGCCAGTGCACTCGGGTAACTGACCAGGTTGAAAGAGGCGTGCCCCAACTGATGAAGCTGCTTTACCGCTGCGGCGGTCAAGGTCGGATGACAATGCCCCAGAGCGTTTGCCGCCACACCCTGCACGAAATCCAGGTATTTTTCCCCGTCAATCGTATAGAGATGGATTCCCTGGCCACGTTCCATCACCAGATTCGTGATTTTTTTGGGCGCGGTGGTAAAATATTCAGTGTATGCACTTTTGAGCCATTCAGAATTCATATTCCTTCCTCATCAGATGAAACGCCTCCACCAGGGAAGGCATCAAAGGATATCATAGTTAGCGCCGGTAAGCGGTCCAACGTCTTTCCATCCAGGCTACAAGTTTTGATGTCGTAATCACCATTGCCAGATAGATGATGCCTGCGACGCTGAAAATTTCCAAAGGAGCGTAAGTTTCGGCCGCCAGGGTACGCGCCATGCCCGTCAGGTCCATCAGGGTGATGGTACTCGCCAGCGAGGTGGCTTTGATTTGTAAAATGATTTCATTTCCGTAAGCCGGCAATGCGAAGCCGACCATCTGGGGTAAAATGATCCGGCATAAGACCTGGCTCCGGGTCATCCCCATGGCATGGGCCGATTCGATTTCTCCGGCAGCTACGGCCTGAATACCACCGCGAATGATTTCCGCCGTATAGGCAGCCGTATTGAGGCTCAGTGATATTAGCGCCGACATATAGGCGCCAAGGGTCAGACCGATCTGGGGCAGCCCGTAATAAATTAAAAAGATCTGAACCAAAAGGGGCGTTCCCCGGAAATAGTAAACATAAGCAAAACAAAAACCCGCGATCCACCGGTTTTTTGATAACCGCCCCAGCCCAAGAGGCAGGGATAGAAAAGCGCCGATGGCCAGGGAAATACATGTCAGATGTATGGTTAAAATCGATGACGCCAGAAGCGGCGGAAGGCTCTCGCAGATCAGATCCAGAATCACGCCTGAACCTCCTTCACACCCCGTGATGTCCGGCGCTCCAGAAAAGTCATGGCGACCGAAATCATAACGGTCATAGCCAGATAGATCAAGGAAGCCGTAAAATAAAAGGTGAAGGGCTGATGGGTGGCGGCTGTGGCCATTGAGGTTTTCCGCATCAATTCGTCAAGGCCGATCACCGAAACCAGGGCCGTGTTTTTCATCAGAGCCAGGGTCATGTTCCCCAAAGGCGGTAAGGCGATGCGCCATGCCTGAGGCAAAATGATGCGCCGGTATATTTTGGCCGAACTCAGGGCAAATGCCTCAGCGGCTTCGATCTGACCCTTGGGTACAGACAGGATCGCGCCGCGGAATATTTCCGCCGCATAGGCACCGAAGTAAAAACTCAGGGCCACGACTCCACCGACAAACGGGCTGACTTCCAGGTAGAAGTCAATGCCGACGTGGGAAAGAAGTCGTGCGATAAAAATGGGAATCCCGAAATAAATCAGGAAAATCGTCAGGAGTTCAGGAAGGCCCCTGATAATGTCCGAATAGAGATCAGCGGTTTTACGCAGGAGCCACCAGCGTGAAAGCTTGGCAAAAGCAGCAATCAGGCCGATAATCAATCCAAGCGCCAGGGAGGCCAGAAAGATTTCCCCTGTCACCAGGGTTCCACTGGCGAGCTGATTTCCGTAACCTTTCAGATCAAACATCGGTGTTTTTGGTAAACTTCAATATCTCACCATCACCGATACCGGGCCATGCTATGTGTTACCCCGGTCGATTCGACGGGGTTTCCTATATTCATTCCGGGATGCGGCAGGTGTAAAAAATGTATAAGTTCGGTTCACCACAGAGAACGTCGAGATCGCATTCTCCGCGTCCTTTGCGCACTCTGCGGTGAACGATGACTAAAAAAAGATTATTTTTTTAATAGGGATTCGCCGAACCACTTGTTGCTGATCTGATCATAGGTGCCGTTTTGGACGATTGTATCCAAAGCGGCATTGAACTTCTCCATAATCTCCGTGTCTTGCTGGCGAAGGCCGATGGCCGCCACAACCGGATTATACATGCCCAAAAGGAAGGCAAAACCGGCTTCAGGGTTGTGTTTTATATAATAGGCCATCAGGGGGCGAGAAGCGATCATGGCGTCAAGGCGTTTGTTTTTTAAATCCAGGATACAATTTTCATTGGTGTCATAGGTTTTGATGGTGACCTTATCGCCATACATCTCTTTTATGGTTCCCTCATGGATCGTGGCCCGTTGTACGCCGATCGTCTTGCCGATTAAGGCTTCGACTTTATCGGGAAAATTCGATTCGTTGCGCACAACATAAGAAGCAACCGAATAGTAATACGGCTTGGTAAATGCGATGGCTTTTTTTCGTTTTTCCGTCACCGCCATGCTGGCGACAATTGCATCGAACTTTTTGGCCAATAAGGCCGGGATGATGCCATCCCAATCCTGGGTGACCAACGTGCAATCGGCTTTCATCGCTTCGCACAGGGCTTTGGCAATATCGACATCAAATCCCTCAAGATCCCCTTTGGCGTTGACATAATTAAAAGGACTGTATGCCCCCTCGGTGGCAATTTTGATTTTATCCGCGCCCAGAACCGGTGAAGCCACCAACATCATTACACCTAAAAAAATAAAAAGCATTTCTTTCATTCTCATTGCCCTGACCTCCTTTTTCTATTGTTATCGTTAATATTTTTGTGCTTTCGCACAAAGACTCGCCTCTGGTGTTATAAGGCTGCCGCTTCAGACAATAACCCGAAAAACAGATTTGATAGGAAAAACCGATCTGGAGTCCCTTCAGGGTTATATACTGGCCGATAAAAAGGTCTGCAATCGATCGGTCTTCGGAGATTCAAGAATCTCCCGGGGTGCGCCGGCTTCGCAAACAACTCCTTCGTCTAAAAAAATGACCCAATTCGATACTTCTCTCGCAAACTTCATCTCATGGGTCACAATGATCATGGTACGGCCTTCTTTGGCCAACGTGTGGATGACGCTAAGAACCTCCCCCACTAACTCCGGGTCAAGGGCCGAGGTGATTTCATCCAACAGAAGCACCTGAGGCATCATGGCCAGGGCACGGGCAATGGCCACACGCTGCTGCTGCCCTCCGGAAAGGTTGGCCGGATATTCATCCCTCTTTTCAGAGATGCCGACTTTTTGGAGTAAGAGTTCGGCATGTTCGATGGCCTCGTGACGAGACCGCTTCAGTACCCGAATAGGAGCCTCGATCAGGTTTTGCAGCACGGTCATGTGGGACCAGAGGTTGAAATTTTGAAAGACCATGCTGACGTTGGTTCGTACCCGGATTACCTGGGCGCGTTCAGCCGGAACCAAACGACCGTCTTTGCCGCGCTTCAGTTTAATGGTTTCATTGTTAATCAGGATCGATCCCTCATCGGGTGTTTCTAAAAGATTAATGCAACGCAGCAACGTACTCTTACCCGAACCACTGGAACCGATAATGGAAATAACATCATGATTATACGCCTGGAGGGAAACGCCCTTCAACACTTCGTTTGTGCCAAAACGTTTCCTTATATCGCGCATTTCCACTTGCGGGGCTTCGTTTGTTCTCGAATGATCATCCATAATTGGTTATCATCTTTTGCGTGTATTACCGGGCGCCCCCTTTTTCCCGCATGCGGCCTTCCCCTGGCGTTACCCCGACCGGTTGGAAGCCCTCCAGTGTCTCATTCAATTCTCTGCCTGATAAGAGCTTCCTTTTTTGGGGGAGTATAGGGAAGTTGGCCTTGTGAGTCAAGAAAAAATGCATGGCAACATATAGCGTGTCGGGATTGGGGGATCGCGGATGAGGTTTTGAGTGTTCAGAAAAAGTGATGGGGAACAGGGCGATCTAATCGAGGGTCCACGCCCGTTCGTAGATCTTCGGCACCAGGAAGGTCATTGGATTCAGGGTTACGTCTGCCGAAATACCCAGCTGCACATCGTAGAGGAGCTTGCCGTTTTCAAAGTGCTTGATCGCCACCGGATAACCATCGATCTGGAACAGGCCCTCGATGGGGACGTATTGTACTTCCCGAAATAAGGGCACCCGACCAAGGTTTGACATGACTTTCTCGTAGGCCTTCGCCAGTTTTTTCAGGCTACCCAACGTTTCTTTCTCAATCCCTGCTTCCTCCCACGTGGCCACCCAAACCTCCTGGCGTATCCCCCCATCGCGGAGGATGACATGCTTCCGACTGCGGAGGTTGGCGACTATCCGGGTCTCATCCGTTTCGCATACCTGGAAGAAGGCGCTACTTTTGAGCACATCAGCAACTCCCATCTGTCTTTTCAGAAACCTGAGCGCCGCGTTGAGGCTATCGATCGTATCAAACAAAACCACCTCATCCAGTTCGATGTAACTCTGTTCCGTATGGCTGACGACATAGAAAACCCGTTTAGAGGAATCATAGAGGGCTTCTGTCCTTCCATCACCGGTTCTGAACGGGGTTGTGTCTATTTTCAGCCGCTCCCCCTCTATCAGGAGTTTGGTACGATACTGGAGCGCTTGATCAAACCTCATATCTTTGATATCGGCATCGATCACAATGCCGGCATGTGCCTGAAAACAGAGGAGGCCCGTGAGGCAGATCGTCACAAAGACCGATGAGATAAGGCTTTTTTTGCACATGTGAAAAATGGGTATTCGGCTTTCAATTAGATGAGCGTTTAGATAACGCATATCTTGACAAAATATAGTAAATAACTCCCCGAGCAAGCTTCTCATTAGTATTGATACTACTGGTAAATTTCCGGATGATTTTCCTTAAGCCAGTTCTCAACCTCTATCTTAAATTCCTTAACTATTCGTAGGAGATCCTCTATAAAGCGGGAACGTCCTTAAGATTCTAAGAAATTTATTCAATTAACTGAAAATCGTTCTTGCGCGCAATCATCTCTCCCCTCTCCACTGAGTATCCAATACCGGGGACACTGATCCCAAGACGCGTTGCTAATTCAGTAAGCGATATTCCCAATTCGCGAACAGCCCAAAAACAAAAAAGACTCCTGGCTCTAACCCTCTTTTGCTGTTTGCCAATTAAGAAAATTTCATCTACCTCCATTTCGTAAATTCCAGCCACTCTCGCTGCAATCCCATCCAGATCATAACCCAGACGCTTTAACTCGTATTTCCGCTCAAATTTCTCATCAGCCTGGGAAAGTACATCGGCTACAAAATCCGATTTCCCCAATATCCTTTCATCACTCTTGATGTGTATCCCGTAAGAAGTCTTCTCATCAATGTGGCAAGAGGGATTTTGCCGGTCCTAAAAAGAAAATGGGCATGATCTGCAATAAACGTCCACGCATAGCAGGATGTCTCGGTCTTCGGCAGCAAAATGGAGATGCGATCTAAAAAATCTTCACGATCCTTATCATTTATGAATATCTTTCGACGCTCTATCCCCCTGATCATAAT
>DUZK01000119.1 GCA_013349495.1 Deltaproteobacteria bacterium | reverse complement strand
CATTGCTCAAAATGTATGAATTCCCGCGTAAAAGTTATATATTCCATTTTAATCAGCAGGTTGCAGAATGTGTACGGTAGCAAATTGTTATACCAGATGAGACTTTTGATGTTTGGGAAGACAAACAAACCGTAAATTTTACCATCGACGTAACCAAGTGGCTCCAGGGCATCCAGAAGTGCTGACGAATCCACCAGCCCTTCCATGGAGACGATTTGTCCGCTCCTTGCCCAATCCGCTTGAAGTGCGAGCCATGGATGAGGTGTTATATCCGGCGGGTTGCCGGCTGCCAATCGTGCTGCCAATACGGCGGGACGGTCACGACCGACGACTTCAACAATTACTTCGATATCCGGGTGCTTTTTTTCGAATACGCTAACAATTTTATTAAATGCCTCCCCTTGTTGAGCAGGCCATCCGTGCATGACACTCACCGATGCTCCAGATGCAACCCCAAAGAGTAACACCGTCGTTATAAGCGATAAGTATAAGGAATTTAATATTTTTATCATGATATGCGGCCTCCCCCTTTAATGAGATTTGGTTTTTCAATTCGGTTTTCTCGCCATGAAGTAAGGGTATAAAATGTTAAAGGGATTGCTAAAAGACTGAGAGAGGTAAACAACGGCATTGAGAATTAAATTTTTTTATCCGTTCGTATTAATTGGGTCTTCGAATGTGCTGTAATAATTTGGCCTCTTGACAATATTTTGAGTTCAATATAAAGTATCTGAGCAAAAAGTTCAACAGTTTACATAGATCTTTGACAATATTATATATATTTTGAACGTTTGGCTAATTTGGCTTCGCAAATTGCTTTGTATAGAAAAAATAAATTTTACCGCGAAAGCCCCGCTCTCATAGCAGAAAGACCATTAGCAACTCTTAAATCGTCTCAGAATCTGAACATGTCACATTCATGTTTCACACTCACGTCCAGCGCTGTATTCTCAAAATCAAATCTATTTTTTACCAAGCCGCTGAAATTGGCTATTAAGGTCTGATTGTACAATCTTCAATTTTGCTCACTCCGCTTTGGAGAAGTCTAAGAATCGAAGGTGATGAATATTATTTATTACATTTGTAAAGGGGCATATTCATAATGAAAAACATTATAGAAAAAAAGATAAATGATACCAGATCCGTTTGTCATGACGTCCTTGTTTCCATGCGAAGGATTATTCAGGCGATTGATCTACATTCACGCTACCTACTACGCAACTACGGCTTAACGGGACCGCAGCTGGTCATCCTTCAGGAAATGGCAAAGCATAAGGAGATATCCATCGGTGACTTAGCAAAAGCGATCAGTCTCGGCCAGGCCACAGTAACCGGAATATTGACACGGCTTGAAAATAGAGGTCTTGTGGTCCGCAGACGAAGCAACAATGATAAGCGACGGATCTTTGTAAGAACAACAGAGGACTGTCAACAACTATTAGAATCTGCACCGCCCCCCCTTCAGGAAACATTCATGGATCAGTTCAATAACCTTTTGGATTGGGAGCAGACACTGATTTTAAGTGCACTTCAACGACTCGTTTCAATGATGGATGCATCTGCACTCAGTGCAGAGCCTATATTAGCTACAGAACCATTAACAAACACACCCAATCAAATTGAAGAACCGGTTAAATAACTAGTTTCTATCGTATTTTTATATGGTCTTATGAACTTACTTGATATTTTAATCGTAAACATACTGGTATTTTGTTTGATGCGTGCTTTTTTTAGAGGATTAGTCAAAGAGCTATTATCCATCATCGGCATCGTGGCCGCGGTTTTTTGGGCATCCAGTAATTATCCGGTTATTTCCAATCCTTTATCAGGGGCAATCTCAAATACCGTGATTACCAATATCATGGGTTTTTTTATTCTCTTCGGCGTTGTGGTGATCATCATCGGAATATCCGGCATGATTCTCAATAGACTATTTTTGGCTATCACCTTTATCAAACCGGTCGACCGCATATTCGGAACACTTTTGGGTTTTGCCAAGGGTATATTGATGGCATCAGTGGTAATTATGGTCCTTACCGCCTTTCTATCCAAGGGATCGCCCTTGTTAAAGAACTCTCGTTTTTCTCCTTATGTGGCTGTGGTGTCCGACAAAATGGCGCTTTTTATGCCGCATAAAATGAAACATAAATTTTTGACCAAGCGGTTTGTGCTTGAAAATAGCTGGGAGGATCAGAGTTAGCGCATACCTCGGATGTTAATAATTTTGAGCGTTGGCCTTGGGTTTAACACTTCAATAAGTAATTTCGAGTTAGGCATGAACAATGCGACTAGGCACTACCCTTACCATTTTGTTAGGATATATCCTCATAATTTTTCCAACTTTGTCATTGGGCGGACCGACAGCCGATACCGTTAAACGGGCGCAAGAGGCGCTTAAATCATACGGAATCGATCCCGGTCCCATCGATGGCATCATAGGCTCCCGGACCAGAAAAGCGATAATGATCTTCCAGGCAGAGAACATGCTTGACGAAACCGGAATACTGGATACGGAAACTCAAGAGAAACTCGGGATTTCTGTTCGTTACCCACCTACAAATATCGATGAGTCAAGCCCCTTAGTGTCGCCACCGGCAATTGAACCGATGGAGACCTATGCCGGTGAGAACCTTCCTCCCGGATCACCCGAGATATCCCCATCGACCGCTTTTGAGAAAGATGTAACTTTGACAGAGAGTGTAGAAAGTACTTCCGAGACGGTTGCTGAAAATGAAAATCCATTCGAACACCATTTAAGCCGAGCTGCTATAATAAGAATTGCGGTATTGGCGGGGCTCGGTCTGGCGGCTTTACGACCGGTTGGATGGGGCGTACTGACCGGTATCAGCCTGATATTATCAGCATTGATGTTCCATTGGCTCAAATCTCATTTGAACTCGCCTGTCTATATTGTATTTGTTGTTGTTTACACCACTCCGATGATGTTCCATTTGATATTCGAATCGTGGGATATCGCACTGGTATTTGCCGTCTGTTTGGGACTGCCCGTTATTTTGATATCAAAATATGCACTCGGATCTGACTGGTTCACGGCTACCTGTAGCGGTTTGGCGGTGATGACTCTATTGCCTGTGGCATATAGACGAATATTTTCAAAAAGAAGATATCGTCCTCCGTATGGAATTTTCTATTATCGGTTTTAAATGTCATGGCTGATCATGATTAGCGGCAACTGGTTTATATTTATCATTATCGGTCTGATCGTTTACTTATTGGCGACCGTTTTTTGCGCCCGAAGCCTCCCCAGAATCGATATGAAACATTATCGTTTTTGGATCGGATGCGGCAGACAAAAGAATTAAAGAGAATCGTCTATCTAATCCTGAAAATATGTTTCTGGATCCTGGTGGTGATTATAGCAAGTTCAATAGTCCGTTAATACCATGGTTAGACACAAACTCGTCTCTTTTCTGAAAATTAATATGAAAGAAACGATCAAACGGGAAATTCGGAATCACGGCGGCAGAATCCTTTTCGAGGATGAAGAGACGCTGAAAGCTCATTTTTCAAACGACAAGGCGGCCGATATTTTTCTTCTCGTAACGGAACAATACCATCAAAAAGCGTTGTTGAATGGGACAGATTTATTAATTGTCAGGTTTGAAGATCGAAGTCTATGAAAATGAGCTGCTTTCATCAGGATGGATGTTATGGTTACTGCAATCGGTGAAATTCTTTTTGATCATTTTACCTCCTACAGGAGGCTGGGGGGGGCTCCGTTTAACTTCTCCTATCATCTGAAACAGTTGGGAATCCCTGTCCGTTTCATTACCCGTGTGGGCAATGATCCTGAAGGTAAAGAAATTATTGAAACACTCACACAGCATGGATTTAACACGGATGATATCCAAATCGACTACGCACACCCGACCGGACGGGTAACGGTGCGGACCGATCCGAAAGGCGTGCCCGTATTTCATATCCATTCGAATGTGGCCTACGATTACCTTGAGCTTACAGATACTGTTGTTTCCAATCTCGCTGAGACAGCTAAACTTATCCATTTTGGCAGCCTGATTCAGCGAACCAAAAATGGACGCGAGGCGTTACAGAATTTTATTTCCACCATTTCCGACAAGGTCAAATGCTTCTGTGACATTAATCTACGGCCCGCTTGCTTCAGCAAGTCCATTGTTCTTAAGTCGCTGGCGTATGCAGACATCTTGAAACTCAATGAAGATGAACTGAACATCATCGGACAGGTAACTGGAAAGGGCTCAAACCGACTCGGATTGATAGATTACCTCATGAAGAAATACGGCCTGGAGATGATTTCACTGACCAAGGGGAGCGATGGCAGTGAATTATTCATGGACGGAGAGCGTTTTGCCGTAAAGACGGAAAAAGTAGATAAAATAGCAGATACCGTAGGCGCAGGCGATGCCTATGCTGCAATAGTGGCCGTTGGATATTTAAAAGGATGGCATCCGAATCGGATTTTATCCGCTGCCAACCGCTTTTCGGGACGGCTTTGTATGGTGCGGGGCGCCATCCCCCCCGTCCTGTTCTATAGAGAATTCCGAGACATTATGGAAGGGAAGATATAAAATGAAAAGGAACAAGCTCTATATTCAGATGTTCAGCATCCATGGACTCGTTCGATCCGAAAACATGGAATTGGGGCGGGATGCGGATACCGGCGGACAGGTCAAATACGTTATAGAGCTGGCCGATAGTCTCAGTTGGCGGAATGAGATCGAACAAGTGGATCTGTTTACCCGGTTGATTTCCGATAAAACCGTTTCCGAAGACTATGCAAACCCCATCGAACCGGTGAATGAAAAATTCCGGATTATCAGAATCCAATGTGGTGGAAGAAAATATATACGCAAGGAACTGCTTTGGCCCCATCTGGATGAGTATATCGATAAAACCATCAAACATATTAAACGGGAGAAGAGAATCCCCGACATCGTCCACGGTCATTATCCGGATGCCGGTTATGTGGCCATGCATTTGGCGGGAATCTTCGGCATACCCTTTGTATTTACCGGGCACTCGTTGGGACGGGTCAAACGGAAAAAGCTCTTGGACGACGGAATGGATGAAACAGCAATCAACAAACGGTATAAAATCGATTATCGAATCCAGATCGAAGAGCAGGTTTTAGGCGATGCCGAACTGGTCATTACCAGCACCCGTCAGGAAATCGAGCAACAATACGGTATGTACCAAGGAAAAGAATACCCGACATTCAGCGTGATACCGCCGAGTTTGGATATCGAGAAGTTCTATCCCTTCTATCACGATTTGCTCCCGGAAATCGAGCGAACAGAATCGGCCATGTACGCTCAGGCGTCTGTGTTGAGAGAACTCAACCGGTTTTTCATGCATCCGGATAAGCCGCTTATTTTGGCGCTTTGTAGGCCGGATAAACGGAAGAACATATCCGGACTGATCCAAGCGTATGGAGAGGATTTGGAGCTTCAAGCCATGGCCAACCTGGGGGTCTTTGCGGGCATCCGAAAAGACATTACCGATAAGGAAGATAATGAACGGGATGTGCTGACTACCATGCTTTTGTTGATGGATAAATACGATCTTTACGGGAAGATGGCGATTCCCAAAAAGCACGACATCGAAAACGAGGTACCCGAACTCTATCGTATTTCAGCCGATAAAAAGGGAGTCTTTGTCAATGCAGCACTGACTGAGCCCTTCGGCATCACCCTTTTGGAAGCAGCCGCCACCGGCCTGCCTATTGTTGCCACCAATGATGGTGGGCCGAAAGACATTATCGAAAACTGCCGAAACGGGATTCTTGTGGACTCCACAAACCCCAAAGCCGTTGCTTCGGCCATTAAAGACATCATTGCCGATCCGGATAAATGGGAACAATTTTCAAAAAATGGAATCATGAATGTTCGAAAGCACTATACATGGGATAGCCATGCTGAAAAATACAGCAAAGAAATCACAGCACTGAGCAAGAAGATTCGCTCTCCGGAACTCGAAGTGGCCGTTCCCACGGACCCTATTGGCAGAAGATTGGCCAAGCTCAACTATTTTATCATAACCGATATCGATAATACGCTGACCGGTGGAGATAATCATAAGTTGCCGGATCTGCTCGACCTATTGAGAATCCACCGCCAGCACATAGGATTTGGAGTGGCAACAGGACGGACTATCGATTCTGCGGTGGAGCATCTTAAAGAATATGATATTCCGATCCCGGATGTCATGATTACATCCGTGGGGGCGGAAATCTATTATGGAAATGATTTGCATTACGGGCAGGGATGGGAAACTCACATCGCCAAAAACTGGGACCGGGAAAGAATCAAACAACTGCTTGCGGATTTCGATTTTCTCGAATACCAAGAAGAGGCTACACAGCGGAAATTCAAGATCAGTTATTTTATGGACCATTCAAAGGACCGGCTGGCTCAAATCCACCATCACCTGTTGAAGAACAACTGTAAATATACGCTTATCTATTCTCATGAGAAGTTTTTGGATATTCTCCCCCAGAGAGCCTCCAAAGGAAAAGCCATTCGTTATCTAAGCTATAAATGGGAAACCCCGCTGGGCAATTTCTTGGTCTGCGGCGATTCCGGCAATGATGAAGAAATGCTGAGGGGTGAACCGTTGGCAGTGGTGGTCGGTAATTACAGTAAGGAGCTTGAGTCGTTGCGCGGAAGAAGGAATATTCTTTTTGCAGAAAATTCATACGCCGGCGGTATTCTCGAAGCGATCGATCGATATAAATTTCTGGAGCGAGCAGCGAGGTAGACACGACATGAACAATCTAATTCCCACTATGATCACAAAGGCGAACCGTAAAGATTTCAAAGAATATATCGCTTTTATTGCGAGCCAAAAGGAGAAAATAATCGTTCGAAACGATATTATTCAATTCTTCCGGCAATATTGTGATGCCAATAAAAAGAACAAGCAATTCCGCGAGAAATCCTCCCTGTTCAATTTCATTAAAAAAGTTCAAGAGCTTTTCGTGTGTGAAGAGCAAATCGTTCTCATGCATCGATTCGCCATGGCCAAATACCGATATTACTTAATCAGTCTCGATGGCGAGCATATGGAAGAAATCGATATCTCAGCCTACCTGAACATGAAAGACTATTTTGTTCGACATGCCGGCAATAACGGTATTCATCTGAAACTCGACTTCATGCCGTTTTATGATTTTTCCCCGACCATTAAAGACACAAAGTCGGTGGGCAATGGGATTCGATATCTAAACAGCTACCTGAGCAGCAACATATTCAGTCGGTCGCAGGAGTGGAACGCCAAATTATTCGACTTTATCAAGCTTCACAAACACAGGGAACAGCAATTACTCGTCAATGGTGCAATCATTAAGGATTTTGAGACCTTCCGGGGCGAGCTGGAAAAAGTCATGCAGTGGTTGGACGCCAAACCTGCTAAAACCCCGTATAAATCCGTTGAAGCAAAGTTGAAGAAAAGTGGATTTGAAGCCGGCTGGGGCAATACGGTAGGACGGATCATTGAAACCATGCAGATGTTAACCGACTTGATTAATGAACCGACAGGCACGCTGCTTGAGGGATTTATTTCCAGGGCGCCCATGCCGCTGATATCGAAAATTGCCATCATTTCACCCCATGGCTGGTTTGGACAGACCAATGTGTTGGGAAAGCCGGACACCGGGGGTCAGGTGATTTATATCCTCGATCAGGTCAGGGCCTTAGAAAGACAATTGAAACAGGAAATCGAGCTGACAGGTCTTTCGGTTCAACCCAAAATTCTTGTTGTTACTCGACTCATACCGGAAGCACAGGATACCACGTGCAATAAGCGACGGGAGAAAATATTTCATACCGAAGACAGCTGGATATTGCGGATTCCCTTCCGGGATCATGAAGGCAACATCGTCAAACATTGGATTTCCCGCTTTAAGATTTGGCCGTACCTGGAGAATTTTACGGAAAGCGCTGCCACGGAATTGACCGCTGAATTTCAGGGAAGACCCGATCTGATTATCGGCAACTATTCCGATGGAAACCTGGTGGCCTCATTACTGTCGGATCATTTCGATGTCATTCAGTGTACGATTGCCCATGCGCTTGAAAAAACAAAATACTCGAACTCCGATCTCTATTGGAAAGAAAAAGAAGAAGATTACCATTTCTCCCTTCAATTTACAGCGGATCTGTTCTCCATGAACAAATCGGATTTTATCATTACCAGTACCCATCAGGAGATCATCGGCACCGAGGATACCATCGGGCAGTATGAAGCCTATCAAGCTTTTACTATGCCGGGGTTGTACCAGGTCATCAACGGCATCAATCTCTATGCACCGAAATTCAATGTCATCCCACCCGGTGTGGAAGACACGCTTTATTTTCCTTACTATCTGGAGGACAAACGGGTTGAACAGAAGAAAGAACAGTGGACTCGGCGGTTATACTTGGAGGAGGATGCGGATATATTCGGCACATTGGACACTCCGGACAAACCTGCTATTTTTACCATGGCCCGGCTGGATCGGATCAAAAACATTACCGGATTGATCGAAGCCTTTGGAATGAGCAAAAAGCTCCAGCAAACCTATAATCTTGTTTTTGCTGCCGGCACCATTCACATCGAAGCGTCTAAAGACATGGAGGAGCGAAATGAAATCAGCAAAGCGTATCGTCTGATTGAACAATATAATCTTTACGGCAGTATTCGATGGTTGCCGAGCATCAACAAACTGGAAACCGGTGAGGTCTATCGGGTGATTGCAGACCACCGGGGTATCTTCGTTCAGCCCGCTTTGTTTGAGGCTTTTGGACTGACCATCATTGAAGCCATGGCCTCCGGGCTTGCCACATTTGCTCCCAAATTCGGTGGTCCGTTGGAAATCATAGAACATGGAATAAGCGGTCTGCTGTTGAATACCAGCAAACCGGAGTTGATCTCAAAAAGCCTCGAAGCTTTCAGTGACAAGTGCAAGCAGGAACCCGCTTTTTGGGATACGATTTCCCGAAATGGCATTGACCGCGTAGAGAAGCATTTCAGTTGGAAATTATACAGCCAGCGACTCATTAATCTCACTAAACTTTATGGATTTTGGCGTTATACTGAATCCGCAAGAGGGATGATTGAACTCGATCGCTATTGCGACCTTATTTATCAATTTCTTATCAAGGATCGTTCACTAGAAATTCAATAGGCACTCTACTCGATCTGCTCGCAAATCTATAAGACGCTATTGATAGGATAGTGGATATGATGAAACTTATGCGATATCGGTTCAAAACCTGGTGTATGATTGTCATTCTGCTTACGGGCAGCTTTTATCCCGTTGCATTCGATGCAGTTGCCGGTCTGACCAGCCGAATACGGAACGCCATTTTTACGGCATACATGAACGGCTATGTAGCCGCTCTCAAACTGGATATTGTAAGAATCGAAGCCATGAAAAAGGATAAGAAATTAATGAAAACGGTCTTAATGGAAGCTACCAGAGAATATCTGCAGCAGGTGGAGGATATGAACTGAATTGATTCCTGCTGTAAACCTTTCCGTATATGTTTACCAGTGAAAGGTACAGATCTTATGGTATCACACATGCAAATATGGCAGGAAGAAGCCGATAAACCGGCATTTCGAATACAGACGGACAATGAGCATTTTCATCAGGAAATGCTTCAGTCAGAAAGGCTTGAATTGGTGGGCTGGGGAGTGAACATACGATTGTGGATTTACCGTGCCGAATTTCTATCCGTTCAAAATGCGCAGCAAACTATTGAGCGATACTTTGGAAAGGGTGTTGCCGTGGTCATCGGCAGAGGGCGATCTTGACGACCGGTAAGATTACCTTCCCTAAAGGCTAAGTTACGATTCCATATGAGTTAGATTAAGAAAAGATTTTGGGGGAAATGTAATGGGTTATATTAAACAATTCGATACCATTGAAATGCGTTATCCGGATAACCTCACCAGTAACCCGGAAATGATGAACTCGGCGGACGCAGATAAATTAGAGGTTATCATTGGGCAGAAGAAAACACATCTGAATTTTGATAAGGGAACCGCCCCGCTGGCGATCGGAGATCGTAAGACCATTACCGTTCCGCCGGAAGAGGCATTCGGTCCCAAACGACGGGAATTAATTCTGGAGTTGGAAAAGAAGCAATTTCCGGATACCGTCTCCCCGGCTAAGGGGCAAACCGTCAGAATTCAGCAGCGGGATGGAAAAACGCTTAATGCGAGTATCGTTGATATAAAAGATGAATCGATTGTTTTGGATGCAAACCATCCAATGGCAGGAAAGACTTTGGTTTTTGACATAGAATTAGTTGCTGTATCTTACGGAAAGTGATTTAAGCCATCCATATCGGGATTTGTTAACAAAAATCGCGATTCGATCTCACAAGGGTCCGGTATTGAACAATAATGAACTAAGAACGTTGAGGTTTACATGACACACAATAACAATGGTCCGAATCCACACCCTTTAGCTCATGGATCAAACCTATTGTTTGTGCTATCAATTTTGTTGATCAGTTTAGTGCTGGGCGGAGGAATCGTATGGGTATATTGTGATTATCGGTATGAAAATGTAATTTATCGGTTGAAAAAAGAAACGTTAAAATCACAAGCATGTGAATCGAAAATCGATCTCCACAGAAACGTCGAGACCGCACTACAGGATATTGTAGCTATATCAGGAGAGTTCCAGAAGGAGTTTGGCACTTATTTCAAAGGTAGGTCTTTAGATATGGGCGATAAGCTTATTCTTTTGCAGGAAGAACTGGTTCGCGCAAGGCAGCAATACAGAGTCTACGAAGAAAAACTGGCAAAAATTGAAAATAGGGATTTAAGACACATCGCCTTGAGTTTCGAATTTGCCACAGCCAAATAAATCTTCCATATTATGTTTGTTACGCTTTTCTGCTATATATCCGTAATAACTCGATATTGCGTGTTAGATATGGATATCCACAACCGCCAAATAAGTTCTTAGGGATCCATTCCAAATTCTCAATATACAATATCTTGTACCCGCCAAATTGATCGAGGAGGATTCGATATTTTGTTTGCTGTCGGAAGGCTTGCCTGAAGATTGGTTGTTCCGAAGGCAAATTGCCCCCTATGTCCCTGAGCCGCACCACGTTGCATCACCACCAGTTGCCGGGGTGTTTGGGCTGGGGATTTTAAAGGCGGGATAAAGGGGAGGCCGTGTATACAGAATAAGACGGGTCGTTGATGATTCCGTCGGGGGAAAAATTCGTACCTAAAAGAGAGGAGGCTGTTGTGGCGACGAAATTGTGCTTCGAGAACCGGCGAAAGGTCTGGCTCGGGCTTTTGAGCTGTTGACAAATCTTCCCGGAGATTTTCTTGCTAATGGCCGTCATGATATGCCGCCACAACATCGCGAGGGATTGTAATGCCCGCTCGTTATCTGTTGGACACCAACATTTGTATTTACATTCAACGTCAGAAGCCCGGGGAAGTGTTAGAGCGTTTTCAAAAACTTGCGCCTGGTGATGCTGCGATCTCTGTGATCACATAGGGCGAACTGCGGTATGGTGCAGAGAAGAGCCAGCAGCGTAAAAGGGCTTTGCAGCTACTGGAAGAGTTCAAAACCTTTATTCCTGTTTTGCCAATGCCAGAGAATGCCGGGAAGATTTATGGAGCCATCCGTTCATCACTGGAGTTCAAAGGGAAACCTATCGGGAACAACGATTTGTGGATTGCCGCGCACGCCAAGGCGGCCCTTACGATAGTTACCAACAATGAGCGAGAGTTTCAACGCATACCAGGTTTGAAAGTACGGAATTGGGTTGGATGAGGTGGTGTTGGAACTGCCTAAGCGGTAAACTGGATAAAATCGCAATTATTGCGCCGATACGAATTTCATGATGCCGCTGACGTCCATTTCATTTTGATATATCCCAAGACTTTCCGCATCAATCCCTAATGAAAGCCCCAGGAGTTGCGTGTAAAGAATGGAGGGGAGGCGACTATTTCCATTCCGCTTGCTGAGGAAGGTGTTTTGAATCCGGTCAAACTGAAGTTGACAAAACGGACAGGACACGCACAAATAATCGGCGTTGGACGCTGCGGCATCCGATATTTTTCTCTGGGTCAAATCCATGGACAGCTCGTCATTGGTGCCCCACACGGGAGATCCGCAGCATTCAAGCTGTGCCGGCCAGTCGATGCTTTCGGCACCTGAAATTTCTATGAGCTGATCGAACATGGATGTTGCACCGGGATCGGCTTCTCCCACCATTTTATCGGGGCGGATGAGATGACACCCGTAGTGGGTGGCTATTTTAAGCCCGCTATAGGGCTTGGTCACCTT